>CAMJPM010000021.1 GCA_946407725.1 uncultured Lachnospiraceae bacterium | reverse complement strand
TGCGACCTCCTGGTCCCAAACCAGGCGCTCTAGCCAAACTGAGCCACACCCCGTTCAGGGCCGCCACGTTCACTTTTAAGATGTGACGCAAAAATTATTATATCTAATAGTACCGCAACTGTCAATCACTTTTTTTCAAGCCGCAAAAAAAAACGTAACAAAGCCTTTTCAATCCGCAGGAAGCCGCAAAACCGCACAAACCGCTAAAGATCAGGCTTTATATCAATAAAACCTGATCTTCTTTACCATATCAATGAATTCCCTGTTGTTTCTGGTCCTGCTGAAGAGGTCGATAAGCTTCTCTGCCGCATCATCTGATTTAAGGCCGTTTAACGCCTTGTGGATTATGTCCGTAGCCTCCTGTTCGTCAGGAGTTAAAAGAAGGTCGTCTCTTCTGGTGCTGGATTTCTGCAGATCAATGGCCGGGAACACCCTCTTTTCCTGCAGCTTCCGGTTTAATACCATTTCCATATTACCGGTACCCTTGAATTCCTCGTAAACCACATCATCCATTTTGCTTCCGGTTTCAACCAGGGCTGTGGCAAGTACCGTAAGGCTTCCGCCCTCTCTCATGTTCCTGGCGGCACCGAAAAATCTCTTTGGCATATGCAGGGCAGCAGGATCAAGACCTCCTGAAAGGGTACGTCCTGAAGGCGGAACCGTAAGGTTATAGGCTCTTGCAAGCCTTGTGATGGAATCTAAAAGTATCATAACGTCCTGTTTATGCTCAACCAGACGCCTCGCCCTTTCAATTACCATTTCCGACACCCTTTTATGGTGCTCGGGAAGCTCATCAAAAGTGGAATATATAACCTCCACATTCTTACCCTGAATGGATTCCTTTATATCCGTTACTTCCTCCGGGCGCTCGTCAATAAGAAGGATGATAAGCCTGATATCCGGATAAGATCTGGTGACGGACTTGGCGATATGCTTTAAGAGCGTTGTTTTACCGGCTTTCGGAGGGGATACTATCATTCCTCTCTGTCCCTTGCCTACAGGGCTCAGAATATCCATTATCCTCATTGCAACGTTGTTGTTACCGCTCTCCAGATTGAGGCGCTGATCCGGGAATATGGGAGTCATATCCTCAAAATTATATCTGTGCTGCGCTTCCGAAGGAGAGTAGCCGTTGACCGATTTCACATAAAGCAGGGCCGAGAATTTTTCACCCTGGGTCTTAACCCTTGTATTTCCCACAATGATGTCCCCGGTCTTTAAATTAAACCGGCGGATCTGGCTGGGAGCCACATATACATCATTTTCTCCCGGAAGATAGTTTTCACATCTGATGAAGCCGTAGCCGTCTGACATGACCTCCAGAATACCGTTAGCCACCTCACCGGAATCCAGAGCCTCTTTTTCCTGGGATATCCTGTTTTCAGGATCCATCTTACTGTCTCCTGAAGCTTCCCCCGAAGTCTCTTTCGTATTTTCTTTAGTGTTTTCTTTAGGGTTTTCTTTAGGGTTCTCCTTTGGATTTTCCCTTGAAGCTTCCTTTGCGGATTCCCTCGGATTCTCCTTGGAGTTTTCCCCGGAAGACTCCTTAACAGCGGTTTTCTGCTTTTCCTCGTTCTCCATCTTTTCGGCTTCCTCCACGAGAATGTCGATAAGCTCTGCCTTCTTCATGGTGGAAATGCCCTTTATTCCCCTGGACTTAGCCAGCTCCCTAAGTTGCAGTAATGGAAGTGTCTCTAATTTTTCTCTCATATATCCTCTTTTTTCTGGGTATTCATGATCTGTGTCAGAATATTTCACAGTTCCTAATCTGATCTCCGGATCACCGGTATGCTTCCGGCGAAGGATTTGACTTCAGAACCCCCATCTCGCACCTTAGCAAAAAATGATAAATCATTTTTTGCTAAGATGCGGGGGCGGTAACTAATCGTTACCGCCCTGTGATATGATCATATTTTCATACGAAAACAAGTTTTCGATGAAAATATGTTCATATCACAGGGGGTTCTGATTAGTTACTTTTTTAGTCATAATACAACTATTGGAAGAAAAAAGCAAATTAAAAATGTTATCTGTAAAGTGCCTCACTCTTCCTTTTCACTGTCGGATACAGTATCCGGGCTGAAGGGTTCGGGGAGCAGGACCTTTACCCTCCCGATGCGGTTCTTTTCCGTGTTTATGACCTCTAGCCTTATGCCGTCCTCCGTTTCACAGGATTCTCCCGCCCCGGGAAGATGATCCAGCTTTTCTATGACAAGACCTCCTAAGGTGTCGTAATCTTCAGAGGAAAATGAGGTGCCCAGGGCATCATTCAGGTCGTCGAGCTTTACGCCGCCGTCCACATCAAACTCTCTGCCGTTTTTATCGATCCTGCGGATAAGATCCACTTCGTCGGCGTCATATTCATCCCTTATCTCGCCAACGATTTCCTCTAAAAGATCCTCCATAGTGACAATGCCTTCCGCTGCCCCGTACTCGTTCAGAACTATGGCCATGGTCACGGAGTTCTTTTTCATTTCTAAAAGGAGCTCACTTGTCCTCTTCATTTCAAAGGTGTACCAGGCCTCCCGCATCACATCCCTTATACGGAAGTTTTCCCTGTCAGCAAAAAACACATCCTTCATATGCAGAATACCGACGATATTGTCGGTGTCCTCGGCAAAGACCGGGATCCTGGAATAGAGGTCGTTTGCGAATTTCTCCGCCACATCCTTAAAGTCCGCATTGATGTTTACCAGCGTAACGTCGATACGTGGTATCATTATATCCCTCGCCCTGCTGTCGCCGAAATCCACCACGTTATTTATTATCTTTTTCTCGGATCTCTCAATGACCCCGTCCTCGTGGCTCACATCCACAAAGGTCCTGAGCTCGTTCTCCGTCAGGCTGTTATCCGCAGCTTTTAAGTCTATTCCGAATAGTCCAAGGATAAAAGAAGAAATGCCGTTGATCACAAAGATCACCGGTGTAAAGACCCACATAAGGACGCTGATAAGACCCGAAACTGCCAGGGCAATGGGTTCGGAAAAGGCAGCCGCCACGCTTTTTGGCATTATTTCTCCGAAAATAAGGATAAAAAAAGTCATTATGGCGGTCATTATCCCCACCGGCAGGTTTATCCTTATGGCAATGACTGTGGCCAGGGCAGACGCCGCCATATTGACGATATTATTTCCGATCAGCACCGCTGACAGCATCTTTACGGAATCGTCGTGAATGGCCAGCAGCCTTTTTACCCGTTTATCATTTTCAGGCGCATTGGCCCGGAGCCTGATCCTGTTTATTCCGGTAAGAGCCGTCTCCGAACCGGAGAAAAAGGCCGACAGCATTACCAGAATAACAAGGCTTATCCATTCAACGATCTTTTCCACTTATATCTCTCCTGCAAACCGGTTCCGGGGATCTGTCACGAAGCAATCCATTTTCTGTAACAGACCCGCTCACAGCGAATCCGTAAAGCGTTTCAGCGCTTCCTGACCCTCTGCGGTCTGCTTGTATACTCCGGCATCCTCCAATACCCGCATGAAAACGTATGCGATCTCGTCCCTGACAATGCCGTCAATATTGTCCTTGTCTATACTGTCGTATTTTTTAAGGAACTCTTCCGCCCAGTCCGCATGCTTTTCGGTCATTTCGTCTTCCCTTAAGGAAGCGCCGGAAAGTATCTTTTCCTTCAATACTCCCATCTCATCCCTTAACCTGGCCGGCAGAATGGCAAGCCCCATCACCTCAATAAGGCCGATATTCTCCTTCTTGATATGGTGCAGCTCATTATGGGGATGATATACTCCCAGAGGACATTCATCGGTGGTGATATTGTTTCTTAAGGCCAGATCTATCTCGTATTCCTCTCCCCTCATCCTGACTATGGGTGTGATGGTATTGTGGGGAACTCCGTCGGTTTCCGCGAAAATAAACGCATTCTCATCCGTATACCCTCTCCATGCGGAAAGGATGTGATCCGAAAGGTCTATAAGAACCCCCGGATCCCTGTGGCGAAGCCTGAGCACGGAAAGGGGCCACTTTAATACAGAACACTGCACATCTTCATAACCCTTCACCTTAAAGCCGCGCATTTCATCTGCCAGAGCCATGGGGAACTCATAATTCCCTCCCTGGAAATGGTCATGGGAAAGAATTGAACCCCCTACTATGGGGAGATCCGCGTTGGAACCGATGGTATAATGGGGGAATTTCCCCACAAAGGCAAAGAGCTTTTCAAAAGCCTGCCTGTCTATCTTCATGGGAACATGCTGCTTATTAAAGACTATGCAATGCTCATTATAATAGACATAGGGCGAATACTGCAGATAGAAATCATGTCCAGCAAGCTCTATGGGGATAATTCGGTGGTTTTCCCTGGCGGGATGGTTTATGCGTCCTGCATAACCCTCGTTTTCCGCACATAACAGGCATTTCGGATAGGATGAGGACTTTGCCTTTCCCGCTGCCGCTATAGCCTTGGGATCCTTTTCCGGCTTGCTTAAGTTTATGGTGATGTCCAGCTCACCGTATTCTGTAGCGGACTTCCACTTAATGTCCTTTTTTATCCGGTATCTTCTGATATAATCGGTGTCACCGCTGAATTTATAATACCAGTCCGTAGCCTTCACGGGGCTTTCGTCATAGAGCTCAAAAAACTTCTTTCTTACAAAGGAAGGCGGCATCACCAGACAGTCCATGATCCTGGTGTCAAAGAGATCACGGCTCACCGGCCCGTCATCCTCCATCAGGGAGTTTTCAAAGGCATAGGAAAGAATTCCCTTCAGTATTTCCTCAAGATCCGTATTCAATACCTTTTCCGGCTCCTCATAGGAATCCAGCTTCAATATGTCAAGTATACGGTTACGCGCATATATCCCGTCATCCGGGGTAATAAGCCCGGTGTTTATGCCGTATGCCACAAGATCCTTAATACACTGATAAATTTCCAAAATGAATACCCCTCTCTTTCAAACGGAAGTCTCTTTCCGGTTCGCTCTGTCCTGCCGGATCTGTCTCTCTGCCCTTGCAAACGCCGGTTCACTCTATCCTGCCGGCTCCGTCTGCAGCGTCTGCGATATAGAATTCGCAGTCCATACCGGTCTTTTCCTTATAGACCTTTGAAATGGTCTCCTTAAAGTTCTCAACGCTGTCCTCTTTTACTATGGATACGGTACAGCCGCCAAAACCGCCTCCCGTCATCCTGGAACCGATGACCCCGTCTATCTTCCATGCCTCTTCAGAAAGGATATCAAGCTCCGGACAGGACACTTCATAATCGTCCCTTAAGGAGATATGTGACTGCTTCATAAGCTCCCCGAAGCTCTTCAGATCATCCTTTTTCAGGTCGTCCACGGCTTTGATCGCCCTCTGGTTCTCATATACCGCATGGCGCGCCCTGCGTACACATACAGGATCCTTTATGGCGTCCTTTACTGCCTCAAACTCCTCTTCACTCAGATCCCCAAGGGTCTTAACATCCCTGACCGACTGAATGTCCTTAAGGGCATTCTCGCAGTCCCTGCGCCTGTCATTATAGGCGCTTCCCGCCAGTGAATGCTTTACCTTGCTGTTGGTTATCACTATCTTTTCATTTTTCAGATTAAGGGGAACATACTCGTATTTAAGGGTCGCCGTGTCAAGGAATATGGCGTGATCCTTCTTTCCCATGGCCGATGCGAACTGGTCCATAATGCCGCAGTTCATGCCGTTATACTCATTTTCCGAATACTGTCCCATAAGGGCACAGTCCACCATGGAAATATCCATGTCGTAGAGATCCCTGCAGATAACGGCAGCAAGCTCCTCTATGGAAGCGGATGCCGAAAGACCGCTTCCTGCCGGAAGGTCTGCCTTCATTACCATGTCAAAGCCTCCGGGAACCTTATGTCCGTTTTTCTCAAGAGCCCATATGACCCCAAGCTGATAGTCAAAACAGAGTCCGTTGTCGTTTGGCTCAAGTCCCCTTATGCTGCTTTCAAAAACACCGTTTTCGGGATATGTCATACTATACCATCTGACAGTCTCATCATCCCTCTTCCTTGCCACTGCGTAATTTCCCATGGAAAGGGCACAGGGAAACACATGTCCACCGTTATAGTCAGTATGTTCTCCGATAAGATTTACCCTGCCCGGTGCGAAATAAACCCTGATGTCTCCTTCGCCCCCAAATCTTTCAGTAAACTCCTTCTTCAATTCCTCAACTATTCCCATTAACCTATACTCCTTTCTGCCGTATGAAACCGCACCGGAAAACCTCAGAGTTTTCCTTCATCTTTTACTTTAAGGATAAAACAGGATGATTTAACCGGATACAGGGTCGACTCTCTGGTAAGATAAACCCCTATGTTCTTTTCTGCTTCAAGGGCATTCCAGACATATTTTAATTCCGCCACAGGGATCTCTTCCGGAGCTTCATACATGCGAAGAAGCTCCATTCCCTTTCTGCTGGATAAGACCTGAAGCCTTTCCCTTATAATCTTTTCATAGGTGATGAGGCAGTAATCTGCGATCTCGTTAATCACCATGCCCTTTGTATATTCTCCCTGGGCAAAATACATGTCGCTGCGTCCGCTGATCTCGCTGCCCGCAGTAAGTATTACCCCTACCACACCTGTGCCCGAGGGAGTCGGCGGGATGGAACTATCCGGCATCTTAAAATAAACAGCTCCTGCTGTCATATTAATAAGATCCTTCGCTTCATCCTTGACGAGATCATAGCTCTTCCGCACATTCCCGTGCTCGATCATCTCCTTGGGAAGCCCCATTCCGGAGAGCACATCTTCTGCCGTGAAAGGGGGACACTCGTCATTAAATACAAATCTGTTTCCGTCCAGGTACTGTGACATGATCTACAATTCTCCAAGTCTGAAAAAAGCATCATCACTGATAAGCATGTCTGAATTCTCCAGAACATGAACCTTCGATGCCGTCTGCCCGTCATTTATCTTTCCGAATTCACCTGCTAATATCCTGACCTTTTTATACTGGGTCTCATCACAGGCATAGTGCAGTATAAAGAGTATATACTCATCTGTCTTTCTGTTTTTAAAGAACCGGCTTAAGAGATGCCCCGCGCTGCTGCCCGCTCTGCAGAAAGAAACCGCATCATCTATGGATTTAAAACTCACGAGAAAAGACCGGGAATCCCTGTCAGATCCCTTCTTTTCAAAGGATTCCTTCAGTGCATTGCCGGCATTTCTAAGCCTTTCGGCCAGCTCAATGATATCCGGCTCCTTTCTGGTCTTAAGAAGAATGGAAATGCTCCTGTCATTTAATATGCTGATCTGTGCGCTTAAACCTCTGAGTTCCTTTGTTTCACTCTCACCCAGCGCTTTTGCGGCCTGAGACAGTATTTCGCTGAAAAATCTGCCGGATTTTCCGTTTTTTTCAAGAATATCATCCAGATCGATCCCGAAATCCACCATCTCTTCCTCAGACAGGATACACCTTATCTCATTTTCGCCTACTCTCGTAAATTTCACTTTGTTCTCTCATCTCCTATGAAAAACAGGGCCACGGTGGAAGCGCCTGTGTGGGAGCCTATGGTTGTCCCTATCCTGAACAGCTCCACCTTTCCCTTAAGATTATCAAAGCTTTCTTCTATCTTGTTTTTCACCGCTTCCGCATCCTCAGGACAGTCCGAATAGGAAATATAGCATCTTCCGCCATAGTCTTTCCCGTTCTGTGCATGCCGCAGCATGATCTTTACCATTTCCTGATATACCTTTTTCTTTGTGCGGACCTTTGAAACACTCACCAGCTTTCCTTCGCTGTTTACTTTCAGCACCGGACAGATATTTAAGATATTCGCAATGGTCCCGGCTGCGGGTGAAACCCTGCCTCCCCTTATCAGACTGGTGAGATCGCTGGTAAAGAAAAAGTGGTTGATATAGGGTCTCAGCTTTATGGCATATGATTTCAGTTCATCTATATCAAAGCCCTCATCCCTTTTATCCGCCATCTCCTCCACATAAAGCCCGTATCCTGCAGAGGCGCAGAGGGAATCTATGACTTCTATCCTTCTGTCCGGGAAACTCTCCCTCACATCTTCAGCGGCTATATTTGCAGAATTATAGGTGCCTGAAATACCGGAGGAAAGAGTGAGATGAAAGATATCAAGACCGCTCTCCAGCAGGGGACGCCAGAGATTCACATATTCCTTTGCGTTAACCTGTGACGTGGTGGGGGTTGCTCCCGCCCTCTCCCTTCTGTAAAACTCCTTTAAGTCCATACTGTGACCGTAATCATCCAGATAGTCCTTACCGTCTATATGAAAGTGAAAGGGCACCCATTTTATGTTTCTTTCAGCAAGTCTCTCCTCTGATAAATCCGCTGTCGAAGAACAGCAAATCACGTAAGCCATAGTATTCCTACCCCTGTATAACAGATTTTCACAGGAAATTGAATTTCATCAGAAATTCAATTTCCGTACCCGGCACGTGTCTTGTTTTTTAAGATACGTGTCCCGCTTGAATTATATCATACATTCTGCCATACTGAAAAGAAAAAAAGAAGGGATAAAACACGGAAAAAAAGCTCCGTCGAACCTGTATGAACTCATACAAATATTTTGAAAACAGGGACTGCAGGTATTACCCTTGCCATGAAATGCCTGAAAACAAGGGGATAAACTGTCTTTTCTGCTACTGTCCGCTCTATGCGTTAAAAGACTGTCCCGGCAACCACCGTTACACGGAAAAGAACGGAAAAAGTATCAAGATCTGCACAGACTGCACCTTTCCCCATGAAGAAGAGAATTATGAAAGGATCATAAAGATCCTTTCAGGACTTGATCTTTAAAATATGATCGGCAAAGAAATTGTCAATGCTGAGAAGGAGCTGGTCCCTGGGAGTGGACTTTAACAGATATCCGTTGGGCTTTTTCTCTATTATGTGCATGACGCTTTCCTTGTCATCCTTGCCGGTAAGGAATATTACCGGGATATCTGCCGTCTTCCAGTTTTTCCTCAGCTCGGAAAGAAATTCATAGCCGCTCATTCTGGGCATTTCGTGGTCTAACATTATGAGATCCGGCTTTTTATCCGACAGGTATTTCATAGCTTCCCTTGCGCTGCTCACAATATCCACTTCATACTTGCCGTCAAACCAGGAATAGGCGATCTGAAGGAAATCAGTGTCATCATCCACTAGAAGGATGCACTTCTTCCTGTTATACTCCACCCTGGTATTTAACATGCGCTTAAGGTCACTCACCAGCTTTCTCACATCCAGGGGCCTGTTGTATTTTGCAGTGATAACTCCGGGATCACAGCTTTCCTCGGCTATCCGGAGACTGTTGGACTCCCCGATGACACAGAGAGTTTTTCTGTATTCCCTGGTCATGCCGTTTAAGCACTTCAATGCTCTTTTTATACCCACCTCCATATTTCCGATATAGTACACGATGATATCGGAATCGTACTGGTGTCTCTCTATCTCCGAAATATCCGAATTGATATCTATGACCTCCATTCCCGCATCGGCAATATTCTGGATAATAGTCTGAACCATAAACCCGGGTTCATCATATATAAAAACTATGGTATTTTTCATTTTCCGCCCCTCTTCTTAAAGTCTTCCATAATCTCCCTTGCCTTTTCCCAGTCCATGCGCCTTAAGTAGATATTAAGGTCATTGAACAGTTCCCTCCATTCGTCGGACATTTCACATTTTTCAAGGGTTTTTAATATCTTGTCTATGTTTCCAAGATCATACCTGCCCATAAGCTCTTCTATGGTATTATAGGCATCCATCAGCTCGTTTTCAGTGATATATCTTAAGTTCTCCTCACCGTCGGGGCCTTTCCAGTACTTTCTGATATGATCCCCTATGGCCCGGTATTTATTCAGATACTCCGGCGTGAGGTTATAAATAAACGGGGTATTGTGCTCTTCGCACGCTTTTTCCAAAAGCTTTGACATCTCGGCAAGCTGCTTTGCGCCTATTGCCCCCGCCGTGCTTTTAAGCGAGTGGACAGTAAGCTTGAGATCCTCCAGATTCCCCTGTTTTATATACTTGTCGATAAGGTATGACCTGTCATTGATGGAATCGTTAAATATCCTTAAAGCATTGAGAAAATCTGTCACGGATCCGCAGTGCATCACGCCATATTCAGCGTCCAGCTCCGGTATGGAACCTACCCAGTCAGGAAGCCTTTCCTCGGCATCCTCATCCTCGTCCTCATCCTCGTCAGTGACCGAAAAAATGTTCACTCCCGGATGTGCGTATTTCTTAAGCATATCCTCCAGAACCTTCTTGTTTATGGGCTTGCTCATCAGATCCGTAAAACCCGAGGCGAGAATCTCCTTTTTTCTGCCGTTGTCAGTGTCACCTGTGATGCAGATGACCGGTACATCAAAATTTCCCGAGCACAGCTTATTAAGCTCCTTCAAGGTATCAAAGCCGTCCATTCCCGGCATTCTTATATCCAGGAAAATATAGTCAAATCTCCTCTTTGAGCAAAGCTCAACACACTCATATCCGTTGGTGGCATTTGCAGACTCCACCCCAAAAGACACAAGCATCTTATTAAAAATCAACAGGTTAATGCGCTCGTCATCTACTACGAGTGCACTTGGTTTCGAATTAGACATGCGCTTATTTTACACAATCAGGATTTAAAAAACAAGTAACAGCGAGTTCCCGGCCACCCATCGCGGATTTATCACACATTCCGCTGCGGACCGGGTGTTTCACAACATTTCCCCGAAAGGAGTGTAAACCTCCCACATTTTCTCAATGAGCGGGGAGTAATCCGTTTCGGCCTTTGCCCGGAGCAGCTCCGTGATCTCACTGACCACATCGAATAACGGTGTAATCGAAAGATTGGCAAGAACCCCTTTCATGGCATGGGCCTCTTCAAAGGCGTCCCCCATATTACCCTCTTTTATGAGTCTGTCCAGATTTTCGTACCTCTCCTTCTCAAAAGCACCGGGAACAAGGCTGAGATAAAAGGACTCATCTCCAAAACACCTGCCAAGTCCCTCTTCCGTATTGCATCCCAGCTCTTTAAGTTTTTCAACTGTGATCATACCCTTTTACCTTTCCTTTCTTCAATAAACTTTTCGAACTCCCCATCCGGAACGGGCCTGGAAAAATAGAAGCCCTGGATAATGTGTACCCCGGCATCCTTTAACAGGGCGTACTGTTCCTTCTTTTCAACCCCTTCGGCAACCACCTTTAAGTTCAGATATTTCGCAATATCCACAATGAGCTCCACCATCCGGAGATCCTTTTCATTTTCATGAATGTCCCTTACAAAGCGCATATCCAGCTTAAGCACATCAATAGGCAGGGATGAGAGCATATTGAGCGAGGAATATCCGGTACCGAAATCATCCATTTCAATTGTGAACCCAAGAGTCCTTAATTCATTCACTATGCTGATGATCCTGTCGGAATCCTCTGTATAGGCCGATTCCGTCACTTCCAGCATATACTCCTTTGGTCCTATGCCGCAGTCCTTTAATATGCCTGTGATCTCATCCACAAAACCGGGTTTCATCAGGTCTACCCTTGAAACGTTTACGGAAACAGGGACGGCTATACCATATTTATCCTTCCATTCCGCCACCTGTCTTGCAGCCTCCCGCCAGACAAAGCGGTCCAGACGCCTGATCATTCCGTTTTCCTCAAATATGGGAATAAATTTTCCGGGACTTATCATCCCAAGCTCAGGATGCTTCCAGCGAATAAGGGCTTCTGCCGAGGAAAGATAAGGCTCATCCCCCTGAATATTGAATTTCGGCTGGTAATAGACGATAAACTGCCGTTCCCCAAGAGCCTTTTCCATATCCCCTGCAAGTCTTTCGTTATAGGCCTCCTGCTCATGCATTTCAGTGTCATAACAGGCTATCTGTCTGCTGTAATCCCCTTTTACGGAATTGCAGGCAAAGAGAGCGCGATCGAAGCGTTTATGGAGATCCAGCTTCTTATCGGCCTCAGGATAGATCCCCATCCTTATCCTCATGCGGGCATCGTTCAGTTCTCCCGAAATGTGATCGGTAATTGCAAGAAAAAGCTTTTCCGGAGATTCCGTGTGGGGCATATAGACAAGGAAACCGTCTGCATTATATCTGCACGCTATGCCCTTCTTATCCATGATATATCCCCGGACCGAGTTCCCGATCATTTTCAGGAGCCTGTCCCCGAAGGCTCTTCCGTAAAGCTCATTTAATACATGGAACCTGTTTATATCGAGGACTATGGCATCCATTCCGGTGTCCGGATAATACTGGTCTATGACGGAGGCATATTCCATAAAGTAGTCTTTATTGTATAGTCCCGTGAGCTCGTCGTACTGGGTGGCTGACACGATATCTATGCTCTCATAGAGCTGTATGGTCTTTCCTATGCGGGCAAGGATCACCTCCGGCACATTATAGGGCTTTGGAATAAAATCCGCCGCACCCATTTTTAAGCTCTGTACCTCAGCCGTAGTCTCGCTTGTTAAGACTATTACCGGAATATGCTTTAATTCCACATCCCCCTGTATCATCCCAAGCACCGAGAACCCGTCCGTCCCCGGCATCAGAAGATCCAGAAGTATAATGGAAAGGGTATCCTTATTCTCCCGCACGAGTGCCATGGCCTCGTCCCCGTTTTCCGCAAGGATCACCTCGTATTCCGGGGAAAGGATCTTCTCCAGTATCTTCCGGTTGATCTCTTCGTCATCAACCACCATTACTTTTCTCTTAAAGTGCAGTCTGCTCTCTACGAATTCATTCATGATAATTCCTGCCGCATTTTAGTTAGGAGCTGTCACAAATTAATTTTGTGACAGCTCCTTATCAGATCCGGCCCGGTGCACTGACACATCAGGCCCTTTTCATAATTATAGTTCTAATGCCTTTTTTTATCAACATTTTATCAACAATCAGGAAAACCCGGTTGATAAATCTCTTGTTTAATAGTATAATATATTCGTATATTTATGGATTCCGAATGCAAAATCGGAAAATGCATTCGGAGTTCCAGTGTGTGATAAAGAAAGGTATTTTCCCGGAACGTAAGCAGATGGACGGATCGTTTAACAGCACGGGCAGCAGTGCGGAAGTAAAGATAAGGGACAAGGGCGAGGGACTGGCTACAGCATCCCTGATACTGGGCATTTTAGGCGCCCTGGGCTTCATCTTTGTATTGCCTCCCTTTCTCTTCGGTGCCACTGCCATAGTTCTCTCCCTGCTGTCATCTTCCGGAAACGGAATAGCCCTAAGGGCAAAGATCGGTATGTTTATGGGAGCCATCAGCATGGCCCTCATAGCCTTTATCACAGCATCGGTCATCACCTTTTTTGTATCCCACCCCGGGATATTTAAGGATTATCATAACGATTTCAACGAGTTATACGAAGAACTCTATGACGAGATGTATGAAGAGCTTCAGGATAACGGGAAAGGAGGATGGATATGATCGACGGTATCAGTGCAGGATTTTACGGAAATCCCTTTGCTGACTACGGTTCCCCCGTATCGGCTGTTTCAGGTGTGTCAGGCTACGTACCCGGGGTATCTCCCACTGAAAAGCCCGAAAAACCCATATTAAATCCCGGTGAATCCACAAAGGTCATCGGCGCCCACAAATCCTCTCCCGCCCAGTGCGAGACATGCAAGGAAAGAAAATATCAGGACGGATCCGACGAGATGGTATCCTTTAAATCAGCGTCTCACATTTCTCCGGAAGCTGCTCCCAGTGCAGTTCGCGCCCACGAGGGAGAGCATGTTTCAAATGCATATAAAAAGGCTGCGGAGGACGGAGGAAAGGTTCTTCAGGCCTCTGTCAGGCTTAAAATGGGTATCTGTCCCGAGTGCGGAAGAAGCTTCGTCAGCGGCGGAGAGACCAATACAAAGATAGAATATCCAAACGAAAACAATCCCTATATGAAAAACCAGAAGGAGCGGGACAGGGGACTGCTTTCCGGAATGAACTTCTCAGCGGCAGTCTGAAAACGGATTTATTCCGGCATAAATTTTAAAGGACAGTCTGACACCGGAGTTACTCCGGCATCCCCCTGACAGACAGTGATCATGAAAAAATCAAAAGAGATAAGGGCTGAGGCCCGGAAAAAACTTTTAGGAAATTACGGCACCGTTATAGGTGCCTATATCATTTATACAGTGGTATTAAATATGCTGTCAGCACCTTTCGGTCTCATTTCCGGTTTAGACAGCTTTTTAAGTTTCCCTTTAACGGGAGCAGTACTGTCGATTCCGTTTTCTATCCTTCTGTCTTTTATTTCCCTGTTTTTTGCCCTGGGTGTAAATAAGATATCCTTTGATATAGCCCATGACAGAAATGGTGTACTTTCCGACATATTTTTCTGTTTCACCCACAATCCCCTGACGGTGATTTCAGCATGTCTCTGGATATTTCTCTGCATGCTGCCCGCTGTCATCCTCTTTTCCTTCGGAACGGGAGCCTATATTTTCTTTACCGTGTTCAGTTCATCCGAAAACTCCGCAGTCACTGGGATTTACATACTTGCTGTGGTCTCTGTGATCTACTTAATCTGGATCACGTGGATAGGTCTGGGAGCTTCCATGACCTTTTTCATGTATTACGAAGACCAGAGCATCAGAGCCCGTGACCTGGTCAGCACTTCCTTTAAGATGATGAAGGGGCATAAGAAACAGCTCTTTCTCCTGTATTTAAGCTATTTCGGATACTATGTACTCTCACTTCTCTCCTGCGGTCTTGCGCTGTTATGGTTAAATCCCAATATCACGGTCGCCACCGCACTCTTCTATGAGGAGTTAAAAAAAGGCGGGAGCCCTGACTCCCGCGCTGAAAACCTGAATTATGAGAATCCGGTACAGGAAAAACCGGATTATAAAAGCCCTGAATACCATCAGGATTACTGGAACTGATCCTCCCTGCAGTATCAATCCTCCAGTCCGAAAGCGTCATGGGCTGCCTGAAGCGCCCTTTCCGTATCCTTTTCATCTATCAGAACCGTTACTCTTATCTCCGATGTGGATATCATGTTGATGTTTATATCCGAATTATAGAGGCATTCAAACATTCTTGCAGCCACTCCGGGAGAACTCATCATTCCGGCACCCACCACCGAAACCTTTGCCACATGGTCATTAAAGCTCACTGATTTGGCCCTGAGTGATTTTAAATTGTCATTTATGGTTTCAACAGCGGTCTGTCCGTCATCCGAAGGTACCGTAAAGGATATGTCCTTTGTTCCGTCACGTCCTATGGACTGCAATATCATATCCACATTTATGTTCTTTTTCGCTATGAGATCAAAAAGCCTAAATGCCACGCCGGGCCTGTCCTCCAGTCCCAGAACAGAAACACGGGTAGTGTTCTTATCAGCAGCAACTCCAGAAACCAGCATTCCTTCCACTTTAGCTACCTCCTTTATGACAGTTCCCTCGGTTTCATTTAAGCTTGAACGTACTATAAGGGGAACATTGTATTTTTTAGCCAGTTCAACGGAACGGTTATGTAAGACCCCTGCACCCAGGGTCGCCAGATCCAGCATCTCATCATAGGAAATTTCCTTGATCTTACGGGCTCCCTTAACTATTCTGGGATCCGCAGTGAATACCCCGTCCACATCCGTAAATATCTCACAGCTGTCGGCATGAAGGGCTGCGGCAAGCGCAACCGCAGTGGTATCAGATCCTCCCCTGCCCAGTGTGGTGTAATCGTCATATTTATTCACGCCCTGGAAGCCGGTCACTATAACCACCTTCCTGCTCTCCAGTTCATGTTCTATACGGTCCGTATCTATACGCTTTATCCGTGCGTTTCCGTATACCCTGGTGGTATGCATGGAAACCTGGAATGCGTTTAAGGATACTGCGGGTATTCCCATGGTAGCAAAAGCCATGGACATAAGCGCCACACTTGTCTGTTCTCCCGTTGTAAGGAGCATGTCCAGCTCTCTCTTTGGCGGATTGGGACTGATCTCATGGGCGAGATCGATGAGTACATCCGTCTGTTTTCCCATGGCAGAAAGAACCATAACTATGTTGTTGCCCTCCTGCCAGTCTTTTGCACAGCGCCTGGCAACATTCATTATCCTCTCCTTATCGCCGACGCTGGTTCCTCCGAATTTCTTTACTAATAGCATTTCAACCGATGCCGCTCCTTTCATGAACCAATATATAGTAAGCGAAATATAGAATTCCGCTTTTCAAGTCCGGTTTTCTATAGGTTTCCGAACGCAAAATCGGAAAATGCGTTCGGAAATCCCGCGTTCCGCGGGACACGTGTCTTAAAAAGCAAGACACGTGCCAGGTACGATCATTGAATTTCCGATGAAATTCAATGATCTATAGGATAGCGAATTTTCGATAAAATTCGCTATCCTACACATTCACCCTGATACTGCTTATGACGTATCCGGCTTCTTCGCATTTTTTCCGGAATTCATTTTCCTGCATGAAGGCGGTGATAAGCGCTGCCTCTGACGGGATATCGCTGCTCTCCACCGTCTTTTCTGCATTGAACAGCTTAGCCGCCTCTTCCTTCTTTTCTGCAGGTACCCTGATAAAGAAGGGTCTTACATGGGAACCGTTATCAGAGAGAGTAAGCTCATCCTGGTCCCAGAACACATAGAGACTTCTGTTAAGATGGCGTACCGCATCCACCACATCAGCCACTACAGCGCTGGCTGTGGGCGTGCTGCCCGCCCCGCTGCCGTAGAACATGGTATCCCCAAGCATATTCCCGTGGATAAACACTGCGTTAAAGACACCATTGACATTATAAAGGGGATGTCCGTGGCGCACAAGGAAAGGTGCCACCATGGCGTAATAGTCCTCTGTTCCGTCCTCCTTTACATCCTTATAAGCGCTGGCTAAAAGCTTTATAGCCATATCCGCTTCCTTTGCGAAGGTAATGTCTTCGGGAGTGATCTTCGTAATACCCTCAGTGTGGATCTTACTGTATTTAACCGTCTTTCCGAAGGCCAGTGAGGACAGAATCGCGATCTTTCTGCAGGCGTCATAGCCCTCCACATCGGCTTCCGGATTTCTCTCGGCATATCCCAGCGCCTTCGCTTCCTTAAGGGCATCATTGAAATCCGAACCCTTTTCCGTCATCTCGGAAAGAATGTAATTGGTGGTGCCGTTAAGTATACCTGACACCTCGTCTATGTCCTCTGCGGTGAGGGAGCTGTTTAAGGGGCGTATCACCGGGATACCTCCACCACAGCTGGCTTCAAACATATAGTTTACGTTTTTTTCACGCGCCAGCTCCAGAAGCTCGGAGCCGTACTCTGCCACCAGCTCCTTATTTGAGGTACAGACGCTCTTTCCCGCCATAATAGCCGCTTTTGTGAAATCATACGCAGGCTTCAGGCCTCCCATTACCTCCACAACCACCTTTATCTCCGGATCATTTAAGATCACGTTGTAGTCGTGTACTATTTTCTCCTGCACAGGGTCTCCCGGGAAGTCCCTGAGATCCAGTACATATTTGATCCTGACAGGCACCCCGGCCTTTTTGTCTATCTTCTCCTGATTGGTGGTCAGAACCCTTACTACACCCGATCCCACCGTTCCATACCCCAGAACCGCTATATTTACCATATTTCCGACATTCCTTTTATTTTTCGAAGCGAATATATACTCCGGTTTTATTTACAGCCGCTGCTAATCCCCGATTCCCTGCTGGGGCATTCCCCTGGATACCCATACGAGATAACCGTTAATAAAGGGATCGATATTCCCGTTCAGCACGCTGTCAGCCTGGGCTATTTCCACCCCGGTCCGAAGATCTTTTACCAGCTGGTAAGGCTGCAGGAAATAGGACCTTATCTGGGATCCCCAGGCGTTGTCCTTTATTTCGCCTCTTATCTCTGAGAGCTTTTCAGCGTTATTCTCCATAGCCAGCATAAGGAGCTTTGACTTCAGCATCTGCATGGCCTTGTCCTTATTCTGGAACTGGGAACGCTCATTCTGACAGGTCACCACTATTCCCGTGGGGAAGTGAGTGATCCTTATGGCGGAGCTTGTCTTATTGATATGCTGTCCTCCGGCTCCCGAGGAACGGTAGGTATCTACCCTTATATCATCGGGTTTTATCTCCACATCTATGTCATCTTCTATATCCGGCATGACATCCAGGGAAACAAAGGAGGTCTGCCTCTTCCCCTGGGCGTTGAAAGGGCTTATACGCACAAGACGGTGCACTCCCTTTTCAGATTTTAAATAGCCGTATGCGTTTTCACCGTTTATCTGGAAGGTGCAGCTCTTTAAGCCCGCCTCGTCCCCGTCAAGGGAATCCAGCACCTCCAGCTTAAAGCCGTGGCTCTCTGACCATTTGCTGTACATACGGAAAAGCATGCTGCACCAGTCACAGGACTCTGTGCCTCCTGCTCCAGCATTAAGCCGGAGTATGGCGTTGCAGTTATCATATTCGCCGGAGAGCAGGGTCTTTAACCGTATCCTCTCATAGTCCGCCTTAAAGCCCTCGTATTCCTCCTTTATCTCGGAGGCCAGAACCTCATCATTGTCCTCGTTGGCCATGTCTATAAGGTCAAACATGTCCTCAAACTGTCCCGAAAGCTTTTTATAGGTGGCAACGTCCTCCTTTAAGCTCCCCAGCTCCTTGCTCTGTCTGGTGCTTGTCTCGGGATCGTTCCAGAAATCCGGCTCTTCCATTCTCCGGTTAAGCTCCACTATCCTGTTTTCCTTGCTTTCAAGATCCAGGGATTTATAGAGATCCTGAAGGGGGATCCTGTATCCTTCCAGCTCAACCTTCAGATTATCAAGCTCCAGCATTTTCCATACCGCCTTTTTTCATGTGACAATTTTTATATTTCAGCCCGCTGCCGCAGGGACAGGGATCATTGGGATATATCTTTTTATTTGTTCTCTTTTTCGGGCCCTTTTTGACGGAATCATCCTTGTTGGTGCCTGTGACCTTGGCCACCTGCTCTCTCTCCACCTTTTCCTCAACATGGACATGCATCAAGAGCCTTACAGTGTCTTCCTTTATGGCCGCAGTCATCTGGTCGAACATCTCAAAACCGGCGGTCCTGTATTCCACCACCGGATCCCTCTGTCCGAAGGCCTGGAGTCCGATACCCTGACGGAGCTGCTCCATATCATCAATGTGATCCATCCACTTTCTGTCTATTACCTTTAAGAGGATCACCCGCTCGATCTCCCGTAGCATCTCGGGCTGCGGAAACTCGGCTTCCTTGTCTTCGTAGATCTTTACGGCCTTTTCCTTAAGCATGTGCTTCAGCTCGGCCACGCTCTTATTTCTTACATCCGGAGTCTTTATGTGCTCCATGGGGATTATGGGCAGCAGAAGCTGGTTAAGACCCGGGATATCCCAGTCCTCAGTCTTCTGATCCTCTCCTATGGTCATATCCACCGCATTTTCCGTTATATCCGTGATCATGCCGTAGATAGAATCCCTCATATTCTCGCCGTCAAGAACCTTGCGTCTCTCATCATAGATGATCTCCCTCTGGTCGTTATTTACGGCGTCATAATCAAGGAGGTTCTTTCTGATACCGAAGTTATTCTCCTCGATCTTCATCTGGGCCTTTTCTATGGCCTTTGTGAGCATTCCATGCTCTATCTGCTCTCCCTCAGGCACGTTCAGGGCTTCAAACACCTGCATCAGCCTGTCGGAACCGAATAACCTCATAAGGTCATCCTCTAAACAGATATAAAATCTGGAGGATCCGGGATCTCCCTGACGTCCTGAACGTCCGCGGAGCTGGTTGTCTATACGCCTGGCCTCATGTCTCTCCGTACCGATGATCATAAGACCTCCGGCATCCTTTGACTCGGGATCCAGCTTTATATCGGTACCACGGCCTGCCATGTTTGTGGCTATGGTGACGGCCCCGTGCTCTCCGGCGTGGGAAACTATCTCCGCTTCCATTTCATGGAACTTGGCATTCAGCACGTTATGCTTGATACCTCTTTTATTTAAGAGGGCCGACAGCTCCTCGGAAGCTTCTATGGTTATGGTACCCACCAGGATCGGCTGTCCTGTGGCGTGTACCCGCTCGATCTCATCACAGATGGCCTTCAGTTTTTCCCTCTTTGTCTTAAATACGGCATCCTGAAGGTCCTTTCTGATCATGGGCCGGTTTGTGGGTATGGTGATAACGTCCATGCTGTAGATCTCACGGAATTCCTTTTCCTCCGTTAAGGCCGTACCTGTCATACCCGCCTTTTTTCTGAATTTATTAAAGAAATTCTGGAAGGTTATGGTGGCAAGGGTCTTGCTCTCCCGCTTTACCTTCACATGCTCCTTTGCTTCAATGGCCTGATGGAGGCCGTCGGAATAACGTCTTCCCGGCATGATACGTCCGGTGAATTCGTCTACTATGAGGATCTGGTCGTCCTTTACCACATAGTCCTTGTCCCTGTGCATCAGATTATTGGCTCTCAGCGCCAGTATTATACAGTGCTGTATTTCCAGATTCTCAGGATCTGCCAGGTTTTCAATGTGGAAGAACTGCTCCACCTTCTTCACGCCCTGCTCTGTCAGGTTAACGATCTTATCCTTTTCATTTACGATAAAATCTCCGGTCTCCTCTATCTCGATACCCATGATGGCGTCCATCTTGGAGAGCTCCTCGCTGCTGGCTTCGCCCCGCTGCATCTGATGGGCCAGTATCTCACAGGCTTCATACATCTTTGTGGATTTTCCGCTCTGTCCGGAAATGATAAGGGGTGTACGGGCTTCATCAATAAGTATGGAGTCTACCTCGTCGATTATGGCGTAATTAAGATCCCTTAACACCAGCTGGTTCTTGTAGATCGCCATATTGTCCCTTAGGTAATCAAAACCCAGCTCGTTATTTGTGACATAGGTGATATCGCAGCTGTAGGATTTCTGCCTCTCGGCACTGGTCATGCCGTTCTGGATAAGTCCCACGGAAAGTCCGAGAAACTCATGTATCTGCCCCATCTGTTCCGCGTCACGCTTTGCAAGATAGTCGTTTACGGTCACCACAAAGACACCCTTCCCCTCAAGGGCATTTAAGTATGCCGGAAGGGTGGCGACCAGAGTTTTTCCTTCACCTGTTCTCATTTCGGCGATACGTCCCTGATGAAGAATTATCCCGCCTATGAGCTGTACCGGGAAGTGCTCCATATTAAGCACCCTTTTTCCCGCTTCCCTCACGGTGGCATAGGCTTCAGGGAGAATGTCTTCCAATGTCTTTCCCTCTGAAAGAGCCTTTCGGAATTTGACGGTTTGGGCCTTCAATTCCTCATCGCTCAACTTTGCCATTTCATCATGCATGGACAATATCTTTTCAACGGAGGGCATTATTTTCTTTAATTCCCTCTCGCTGTGGGTTCCAAAGAACTTCTCAAAAATACTCATGAATAGATTTTTGCCTCTTCTTCCTTATTCATCACACGCAGCGCGCCCTGGGCAAGGGCCAGAAGCTCATCCTCACCCGCATAGATGGTAACGGGTGCAATAAAGCCGACTCTTTCCGTAATACTCTCTGTTACCTGTTTATCATGGGCGATACCGCCTGTTAAGATGATCTGGTCCACATGTCCCTTAAGAACCGCAGCCATGGCTCCTATGTTCTTTGAGATCTGATATATGAAAGCGTCTATTACCAGTGCGGCCTTCTTATCCCCGTCCTTTACCATCTGCTGGCATTTCATCATATCATTGCATTTCAGGTAGGAATTTAATCCGCCTTCTCCCACCAGCATCTTTCTGACTTCCGCTTCTGTATATTTTCCGGAGAAGCACAGCTTTACAAGGGGACCTACGGGAAGTCCGCCCGCCCTCTCAGGTGAAAATGCGCCGTCTCCATCAAGAGCGTTGAAAACATCCACGATACGTCCGTTATGGTGGGCTCCGCAGGAAACACCGCCGCCCATATGTACCACGATCAGGTCAAGCTCATCATATCTTTTACCAATCTCCTTAGCATAGCGCCTGGCCATTGCCTTCTGGTTTAAGGGATGGGAAATGGCTGTCCTCTCAATGGCTTCGTTACCTGAGATCCTGGCAATGGGTTCCATCTCATCTACTGCAACGGGATCCACGATATACGCATCAACCCCGATCTCGTCACCTATCTCACGGGCAAGGAGTCCTCCCAGGTTGCTGGCATGCTGTCCCTGTACTCCTATCTCAAGATCATGGGCAAGGGCATCATTTACAATATAGGTGCCTCCGGAAACCGGCTTTACAAGACCGCCTCTTCCAACAATGACATTGAGGCTCTTAATATCGAAATTCTGCTCATTCAGGAAATCAATGATGATATCCTTTCTGAAACCCTTCTGGGCTATTATGGAATCAAACTGTGCTATCTCCTCATTTGTATGACGCAGGGTCTTGTCAAAGAGCATGTTCTCATCTTCAAATACTGCGATCTTTGTGGATGTTGAACCCGGGTTGATGATAAGTGACTTGATTGCCATGTTGAAATTCTCCTTTCTTGTGGTGTCTGTTCTATTTTATTTCTGCTTTCTTAAGTGCTCTGCAACTACTGACGCCAGAGCGATGGAATTTACCTTAGTCTCCACACTGTCCGAACGGCTGGTGAGTATGGCGGGTGCCTTTGTTCCTGTAAGGATGCAGCCGTTCTTAAACTCTGTTGTATGTACGATAAATTTATATGCGATATTTCCGGCGTGAATATCAGGGAAAAGCAGTATATCGGCGTCTCCCTGTATCTTTCTGTCTGTAGCTCCCTTGTGGAGTGCAGCCTCAGGGAAGATGGCCAGATCTGCGCTCAAAGGCCCGTCAACTATACAGTTTTTGATCTTCCCTTCCTCATTCATCTTTGTGAGCTCTGCAGCCTCCAAAGTTACAGGCATCTTGGGATTTACCACCTCAACTGCCGCAAGGGGCGCAACCTTGGGATTCTCTATGCCGCATGCAGCGCATACATCCACGGTATTCTCTATGATCGCCACCTTTTCCTCCAGTGTGGGATAGGTCATGAAGGCCACATCCGTAAGGAAGAGAAGCTGCTTTATGCCCTTTATCTCAAATACGCACACATGGGAAAGGGTCTTTCCTGTCCTTAAGCCCACTTCCTTGTCCAATATGCTCTTTAAGAAATCCTTGCTCTGGATAAGACCCTTCATATACATCTCAGCCTCGCCGTCATGCACCAGCTTCACTGCCTGATGGGCTGCCTCAATGGGATCCTTGATATCGATGATCTCATATTTATCCAGCTCCATGTCCAGCTTTTTTCCGATCTCAGTGATCTTGTCCGCATCACCCACAAGAATGGCATTGGCTATGCCCTCTCTCCTTGCCTTGCGGACGGCCTCCAGAACATTTTCGTCCTCCGCTGCCGCCACTGACAGCTTTTTCATGGGAATGGACTTAACCTGTGCGATAATGTCATCAAAATGCTTGCTCATATTGTTTCTCCTTCTATATTGTAACTTTAACAGTATCTTTAACGCCGCTAAAACATCCCCGGGGGGATTTCAACAAAATACAACAGATAAAAAAATAACACCTTTACCTGTCTTTGTCAAAAAATCACGCTTATTTTTATGTTTTTTTATTTCATGCACCTTTTTTTGCCCTCTGCGGCCCTCTCAAAATCCCCTGCCCTGCCGTAATACATGGCGGCGGATCTCTTATCTCCCAGAACCTCCGAGATCACTCCCGCATTGTACCAGGCTAAATACGAGGAGGTGCCCTCAGTATTTGAGGGAGGAAGGGAAGTGCAGAAAACAAAGGTTTCCCTGGCCTCATCAAATTTAAGAGTATTCATCAGAATAAGCCCGTATAAAAACATGAAGTCGGCATTATTGCCATACCTCCTCTGCTCCCTGAAGGGCTTTAGTGTTGAAAAAGCCTCTGCCGCTTTCCCCGTATCCAGAAGCGCATATCCTGTAAGGCAGAGGAGATCCTCCATATACTCCATGCCGGGATCCGGCTTTAATTCAAGGGCTTTTGTAAGATACAGAGCGGCTTTCTCCTTATTTTCCGAGACAAAGAAGGTCTTTCCCAGCTGATAGCAAAGATAGGGATCATCCGCCTTTTCCCCCATCTCCTTTAATAAAAGAGAGGCATTTCTCTCCGCCTTTTTTTTCTTTTCCTCCGGTTCAAGGTCATATCCGTCGTGAAAAGCCCTGATATCCGTTTTATAGGTTTTTATTTCTTTTCCGGACAGGGAATTAAGCTGCTCATGTATTCTGCCCTCGTAATGAAAAAGCCTTCTGTCAAATACCCTGTTTATCCATTCCTCGTAGCAGACCTTCTGTCCCCGGTCGTTTACAAAGGAATTTTTTCTCCTTATCCTGCCGACCGCCCCGGGATATTTTTTATAAAGGGATATAAGGCTGCCATACCTCTCTTCCCCCTCTTCCATATATTCATCACTGTCAAGAACCAGCACCAGATCGTTTTTAGCCTGTGCCATACATGCGTTCTTTGCTTTTGAAAAATCATCGCACCATTCAAAGGTACCGGTGTTATCCGTATACTTTGCCGCCATTTCAAGGCTGTCATCATGGCTTCCGGTGTCAAGCACCGCTATGTCTGCTCCCGGCAGGTATGATTTCACTGCCTTTAAGCACTTTTCCAGCCTGGAACACTGATCTCTGGTGATTATACAGACAGACAGCTTTTCAAAGCTCGTTTCCGACATTTTGTGCAAACTCCCTGATAATATCCTCAAATCCTCCCATATTGGCGTCATTTACCTCATAGGCCATAAGTCTCTCCGTATATTTAAGGCTCCTCATTTGCATGAGGATCGGGTTTTTCCGGTATTCCGGAAAAAATTCCCTGACCGTATCCTGCATGGATATAACAGTATATACGTCATATTTAAGTCCTCTGGGGATATTGATGAGAAAGGATCTGTTAAAGTAATTCTGTATGAAAAGCGCCTCAGTAACCTCCTTTTCACGGAGGAGATACCCGCCCTCCTTTAGTACATGGTAGAGCTCAAACCAGGTCTTTGCGTTGTCATCCCGGTGCTCCATGTGCTTTGCCAGATTGAATACCGTGCTCTCATGATTTTCAAAATATCTGTGAAGCTCCTCGTAGAGGATATAGTATTTTTTTGCCGAAAGGAAGGCCGGAACGGTAAAAAGACTCTCTTCATCAAAAACACCCTCCGCAAACCTTAAAGAAAGCTTTTCAACAAAGCTCCTCTTATACATCTTGTCCCAGCAGCCCCTCATGGTGCGTCCGGTAAATAAAAGCTTTATAAGGTCAGCGCTCCCGGTGAGCTTCAGGAATTCATTTTTTTTATCCATCCTGTAGTCCAGGTCGTCAGGGGAATACTCCGTGGCATTGCGTGAGAAATAACCTGTTATGTCTGCGCCGCTCTTAACCGCCTTTTCATATATATGCTCCAGTGCAAAGGGCAGCAGCCAGTCATCCGCATCCAGAAAGGCAATATACTCGCCGCTCGCATACTGCATCGCAATATTCCTTGCGGCTCCCTGCATCACATTGGTCTCAAGGGCGATAAGTGCAACACTCTCCGGATATTTTTTCTCCCATCCGGAAATAAGGCTTAAGCTGTTATCCGTGGAAGCATCATCCACCGCCAGTATTTCCAGAGAGTCACTCCCGATGGTCTGGGACATAAGGGAGGAAAAGCATCTGTTTATGTATTTTTCAGCGTTATAGACAGGTACTATAACCGATATCTTTTTCATCAGATGCCGCCCACATTCTCCTTACAGATCTCAAGCCACTTTTCGTTATACTCCCCGATATTGTCCTCATCCACCTTGACTTCTATTAACTTCATGGATTTTGCATAGAGCTTCATGCCCATAAGTGTCCTGTTATTCATATAATCCGGAAACAGGGTGTGAACCGTATCCTGCATGATATTCACCGTTTCCACGTCATACATGATATTTCTGGACGCCGCAAAGATAAAGGATCTTATATAATAATTGATGACAAAGAACCATTCCACAAGCTCATGCTGGGATTCCAGGGATCCATCCTCCTTTAATACCTCATAGGTCGCTATCCAGGTCTTTGCGTTGTCATCCCGTCTTTTTATGTCTATCATCAGGTTATAGGTGGAGCTTATGGAATTCTGGAAATATCTGTGAAGATATTCATTCAGCTCATAAATGCGCTTCATGTGCATATATGCGGGAGTGGTAAAAAGGCTTTCCTCGTCAAAAACCCCCTCCGCAAACTTCAGATCGTGCTCCATCACAAATTCCCTTAAGAAAAGCTTGTCCCAGCAGCCCCGAAGTAACGGTGCTCCTCCCCTGGCAAAATAGTGAAGCCTGTCTTCGTTATTGTTTATTACGATCATCCTGTCTTTTTTCCCGCTCTTTGTGCCAGGATCGTCATTTTCCGGATTCCCGTAGACCTTCTTTGACAGGTAATTTACTATCTCCGCCCTGTTCTGTCTGGCAGCCCTGTAGATCTTCTCAAAGGCCGAGGGTACGAGCCAGTCATCCGCATCCAGATATGCAATATACTCGCCGTGGCAGTAGTCCCGGGCGATGTTTCTCGCCGCCCCCTGCATCACATTCTGCTCTAAGGGGATCACACAGATATTGTCCGGGTACTTCATTTCCCACAATAAAAGCTTACCCAGAGTAGCGTCCTTTGATGCGTCGTTTACAAGGATAATCTCCAGATTATTGATGCCTATAGTCTGCTTTTCCAGGGATTCCATGCACCGGTCGATAAACAGGCTGACGTTATAGCATGGAATGATAACACTGATCTTAATCATAAAAAACCGCCTCCATGGTATAAGATTATACCACAGAAACGGTCTGTTTTTTTATTTTCCTTTGTATTTTTGCAAAGCCATTCCCAATGGTGAACGGAACTGTCAGTTGCTCTGCTTCATGGACTTAATGGGAATATTCGCATAAAGTGCGGGAACCGTAGAGCCATTAGCCCTGTCTTCGCCCTCAGCGTCCACCTGTGTGATCTTTATATCCAGTCCCTCCTGATCTATCTCCACATACTTTGCCAGAACCTGGATAATATCATTCTTTATCCTCTCCATTATCTCCGGATTGACGGCGCTCCTGTCTGAAACAAGCACCATTTTCAACCGGTCCTTTGCCACCTCGCTGGATGACTTTTTCTTAAACAGATCCATAAATCTCATGGTATCACGGCCTCCTGTCTGAATAATAACCAGTGCTGAGAGAATCCTTCATCCTGTCAGCGTAACCCTTCCTGAACCAAATAAGATATCAACTCTTAAACAGTTCACCCAGTTTGGCAAAAAATCCCTTCTTTGTTTCCAGATTAAGGAAGGGGACAGCCTCGCCCATTACTCTCTTACAGATATTCATGTATGACTGTCCAACCAGTGTGTCCTCTCCTGCAAGGGGAGTACCGGTATTGGTGGAAACCACGATCTTCTCATCATAGGGAACCACTCCGATAAGGTCTATGGAAAGAACCTCCACAACGTCCTCCGCAGTCATCATGTTTCCGTGCTTTACCATATCCACATTCAGTCTGTTTACTATAAGGCGTATATTCCTGATCTCGTTTGCCTCGAGAAGGCCTATAATACGGTCTGCGTCACGAACGGCAGAAACTTCAGGAGTAGTAACCACAAGAGCCCTGTCAGCAGCCGCAATGGCGTTTTTAAATCCCTGTTCTATACCTGCGGGACAGTCTAAAAGGATATAGTCAAAATCCTTTCTCAGCTCCTCTACCAGAGCACGCATCTGATCCGGTGTCACCGCATCCTTGTCCCTTGTCTGGGCCGCCGGAAGGAGATAGAGCCCGTCAGTCTTCTTATCCTTGATAAGAGCCTGGGATATCTTGCAGTTTCCGTCAACCACGTCCACCAGGTTGTAAACTATCCTGTTTTCCAGACCGAGAACAACGTCCAGATTTCTAAGACCTATATCAGTATCCACCAGCACCACCTTTTTATCCAGCTTGGAAAGTCCGGTGCCCAGATTGGCCGTCGTTGTTGTCTTTCCTACTCCCCCTTTACCGGAAGTCACAACTATTACTTCTGCCATTATTAGTTACTCCTTTCAAAAAACGTAAAACTACTGTATGATAAACCTGTACCCTCAGGATTTCAATCGTCACAGACGTATAAACGAAAGTGACCTTTACTATTTATCATTAAGAAAAGCACAGTTTTCCAAAAATTCCCTGTCGTAGGGTTTAATAATTATATGTCCGTCGGTTATTTCCGCAACCTCCGGGCCGTTGTCCACATGGCGGACGGAATTGCTAAGCCCGGTCTTTGAGAAATCCACCGGGTCCTGATCCTCTGAAATAGCCAGTGAATCGGCTATCCTGATCTGCAGGGGATCCATATTGAGAGCCATTACAAAGGCCGTACTGTCCCCATAAACTCCAGCGCCGGCTATTCCGGTCAGTGTGCCTATGACAAAGATGCTGCCTCCTGCGGTAACTGTAGCTCCGTTTTTAACATCTCCAAGGATTATAAGGCTCTGTTCCGCCTCATAACTCATGCCCGAACGGAGCGATCCGATATGTATCTCGGCATTCCTGCCGTCAATACCCGTAAGCGATGCCAGTCTTTCCTTAAGATGCGCATTCTCTTCCATGAGCATGTCTATCTTTTTATCCTTTTCGGCCTCGGATATTTCGTTATCCTTTGTGATACCCTCATTGAGCTTTGTATCCAGATCCTTGTCATCCGTTATAACCGCATTAATCCTGAGCTTTGTCTTTTCCTTTATAACATCCAGGATCTTTTCCGTTTCCTCACCGGTTATGTTCCTGCCCTCGATCTTTAATACGATCTTTGACGTCCCGAAGAATGATGAAGCAGATTCAAACTTTTCGGAAATCTGAAAAAGAAGCTCTTCGAATGACAGCTCTTCATTCAGCCTTAAGACTATTCCCGACCTCACTCCCTTGATTGTAACATTCTGTTCCATATTATGTACCCTGTCGCAGGCAGGAAAAACTCATCGGTGACGTGCCTGCCCGGCACCGATGGATGCTTAAATATCTTAAGCTTCACCTGTCATCTCTGATAAAAAAACCGATTGATTCTTACGCATTTTCCGACATGCCAAAATATTTTACACTAATTTTATCTGTTTTTAAAGTAATTTTTTTTAACTGTTAAAAAGTCTGTAAAAAGTCTGTAAAAAGCTTCATCCCTGATGGACTTTAATACCGCCCGGTAAACCGCCTTATTCTCTCCATCTGGTCATTCATCCGCTTCATGGTGGCACTGTATAGAGCCTCTATGCTCTCACATTCTGAATATGAAGCATAACCTGCAGAAGTATAAATGGTACATGGCTTTCCGTCAACCTCACGAAGGGATCTTATGTCATTACTGATACTCTGCATAAGGGATGGTCCCTCCTCCTTTTTCTCCACCTGACGTATGACAAGGAAGAGATTTGAACCCGTTCTGCCTATAACAGCCGAATTACCGGTACTTCTCCTTATGCGGTCAGCCACGGCCTTCATAATATTGCCCGTGTGTTCCCGGCCGAATTCCTCACGTATCTCCCTGTAGTCATGCACATGAAAGGCCATCATGGCAAAATCCATGTTATTATTCTCATAGGCCTCCTCAAATTTTGGAATAGCTCCCATTATCCCCCTGACGTTTAACAGACCTGTTACGGAATCGGTAAATGATACGTTTTTAACAGCCTCGTATATGGCTGATCTCTCGGTAATATCCCTGAAAAAGCCAATGAGGCCCACTATTTTTCCGTCTTTTATTATAGGAGCCTTATTTACAAGTATATCCCTGTTTTCTCCCCGGGCAATGCACTTTCCGGCCACATTCTTGATATGGCTTCCCGAATTCAGGATCTTCTCCTCATCCTCCTTAAAGGGAACAGGATCAATGTGCCAGTTCATATCCTCATCGGTCTTCCCCAGTACCTCGGCCTCGGAATCAAAGCCGTAATACTCCAGAAACACCTTGTTTACCCCCAGGAACCTTCTATTCCTGTCCTTCCAGAAAACCCCCACCGGCGCCGATTCTATGGCGTTTCTCCAGAGCACATCCTCCGGGATCTCTCCCTCATTCTTCTTTTCCCCTGCTCCCGTGGGGATAAAGGAGCTTAAACCCATGAGCAGGGCCAGCTGCTTCTCATCCACCTCCTTGGTGCAGATAAGGAATTTCCGCTTTTCCTCATGCATGCGCTCCGGTATTATGTACTGCTCTCTCCAGACGTAATTTCCCCTTTCATTCCTAAATCTGAAGCAGCCAGAAATAAAGCTGCGTCCTGATCCCTTGATCCTTGTCATGAGATTTTTGAAATCTGCGAACTGCCTGTACCTTTCCCTGTCATCGGGGTAGATTTCCTGTTTTATATAAGCCGACACATTGATGGAATAGGAATTTCCCTCATAGTTGGCCGTGTATTCCGTATCCTTATAGAGCACGGTAATCCTGTCCTTTTCGGGATCAAATGCCACCACTCTGTCAAAAATGGAGTAGACGCTGTCTAAGGCATCATTTATCTTTTGAAGATGATTTACCCTTGAATCCATGGAAAGATTCATAAGCCACACCTCGCAGGCTTCCCTTTTATCCGCGCCCGTTAGATGGCTTACTTTTCCTATGCAATAGTTTCCATTCCAGACGAAATCTATGATCTGCTCCTTCTTTCTCTCCTTCGATCTCTTCATCATATTATTGAATTTGAAGTTGATATCGTATTCAGGGTCGTTGCAGAGACCCTCCAGGGAATCATAATCCATTACCTCCAGGCTGCTTAAATTCTTCCTGAACTTCTCATTTATATATATAAAACGGATATTTCCGTTTATGAACTCTGTAATAGCATAGGAGACATTAGACCTTTCCATCACATCCACCTGTCCTATGACATCATAATACTCTTTCAGGCCGGGGTGTTCCACCGTAAGCCCCTTCTCCCTGCAATAGGGTATGAGATCCCAGAAGAACATGGGGGTACAGAAATAATTTCCCTGCATTTTTTCACAGCCCGCATAATTTAAGAAATCCACCTGTTCCGCGCTTTCCACGCATTCCGCCGTGGCTTTTATCCCCATGGCCTTTGCCATGGAACAAAGATATCCGATGAGCTTTTTTGATTTTTCGTTATTTTCCCAAAGGGCATGCATATCTATCTTAAGCTCGTCAAATACATAGCTCTTGAATATATTTATGGAAGAACGGTCGTTTCCGAAGTCATCCATGATAATGCCGTAGCCCTCCTCTCGGAGCTTTCTTAATCCGGCTCCTATGAACTCCCTGTCATGTGCGATCAGCCTCTCGGTGATCTCAACCTTTATCATCTGTCTGGGAACCCTGTTTTTTTCCGTTTCCTCATTCAGGACGGATATGATATCGCAAAGGGTAAAGTCCAGCAAGGACAGGTTGAAGGAAATGGGTATAAGGGGATCCTTTCTTTCGTAACAGTGGCTGTAGTGCTCACATACCTTCTTTATCACAAAGATATCAAGCTTATGGATAAGTCCCGCTTCCTCAAGAACCGGGACTATCTGTTCCGGCAGCAGCATGGAATGGACAGGATCATCCCATCGCACAAGTGCCTCCTTGCCGCACATTTCCCCTGTTACGGTTCTTATGACCGGCTGATAGTATATTTTTATACTGTTTTTTTCTATAGCGTCTTCTATATGTTCTTTAATATAACTGGAAAGTTCCGACTGTCCGTTCATTTTCTGTACCATCCCCCTGGCCCTGTGTTCATCGGTATCCTGTCTTCCGGACACCGATGGAATTATAATTCTTTTAATGATGAAAAGCAGTAAACAAAAGTCTACTGCTTTTCTGTCAGATTTGCAATACAAAGGTAACTATTCGTATACCCTTTTATTTTTAACAGAACTCCACGTGCCACCAGAAATTCAGCTTTCCGTTGTCATCCGATGCCCATCTGTCCTCTGCACATCGTAAGGTGCCGGATACATGGGGGGCATAATGGGAGGAAACAAGCTGATGGCTTCCATGGCTGTTAAAATCATTACCTATGGCCTTGCTGCCATCAGCATACCATGTGATGTCCGAGTAAAAATGACCAGGGTCGGGCGAATCTCCCGATATGGCCTCCAGGTACACAGTGGTGCCGGGTTTTACCTCGATCCTTCCCGATGATTTATAGGGGTCGGTATAGACTATATTTCCTTTGGGATCCGTGTATTTTATGCGCTTCCAGCCTCTGGTGGAGGAAGCGGCTCCGTTGGTTCCCAGGAATTTCCCTACCTTTGCCAGTGGTGATGACCATTTCAGCACGTATGAGTACAGTGTCCACTTTGCGTACAGGGTCTGGTTTGCTGTTATGGTCACCTTATCACCTGCTGATACCTTCTGCCTGTAGTTTTTATCGCTATACCATCCGCCAAATGTATAGCCCTCCCTTTCTGCAGCAGGCAGTTTTCCGTATGTGCTGTTATATACCACTGTCTGGGTTTTGGTGCCACAGCTTCCCCCGTTGGCATTAAAGGTCACGGTGTAGCTGTTTATGCTCCATCTCGCATAAAGTGTCTGGGCAGCTGTCACAGAAACCACCGTGGAAGCGTTTACAAGACTTCCGCCCGAAGCTTTAGCGGTATACCAGCCACTGAAGCTGTAGCCTGTTCGTGTAGGTGTAGGAAGGCTTCCGTACTTCTGTCCGTAGGTTGCTTTCTGGGAAGATATCTTACAGCTTCCCCCGTTGGCGTCAAATTTGATATCATAAACGTTCGCACTCCAGGAAGCGTAAAGCGTCTGGTTCGCAAGGATGGATACTTTTGTTTCGGCTTTGACCTGGCTTCCCCCCGACTTTTCTGTGAACCATCCCTTAAAGGTATATCCTGTCCTTGAAGGTGTCGGCATAGTGCCGTACTTTGATGCATAGGTCACTTTTCTCGTGCTTTCGCTGCAGGTTCCGCCGTTTGCGTTAAAGGTGACGGTATAGCTGTTTATGTTCCATCTCGCATAAAGTGTCTGGGTAGCTGCAACCGAAACCACTTTGGAAGCGTTTACAAGACTTCCGCCTGAAGCTTTAGCGGTATACCAGCCACTGAAGCTGTAGCCTGTTCGTGTAGGTGTGGGAAGGCTTCCGTACTTCTGTCCGTAGGTTACTTTCTGGGAAATTATCTTACAGCTTCCCCCATTGGCGTCAAATATGATATCATAAACGTTCGCACCCCAGGAGGCGTAAAGCGTCTGGTCCGCAAGAATGGCTGCTTTTGTTTCGGCTTTAACCTGGCTTCCCCCCGACTTTTCTGTGAACCATCCCTTAAAGGTATATCCTGTCCTTGAAGGTGTCGGCATAGTGCCGTACTTTGATGCATAGGTCACTTTTCTCGTGCTTTCGCTGCAGGTTCCGCCGTTTGCGTTAAAGGTGACGGTATAGCTGTTTATGTTCCATCTCGCGTAAAGTGTCTGGGCAGCTGCAACCGAAACCACTGTGGAAGCGTTTACAAGACTTCCGCCTGAAGCTTTAGTGGTATACCAGCCACTGAAGCTGTAGCCTGCACGTGTGGGTGTTGGAAGATTTCCGTACTTCTGTCCGTAGGTTGCTTTCTGGGAAGTTATCTTACAGCTTCCCCCGTTGGCATCAAATTTGATATCATAGACGTTTGCGTTCCAGGAGGCGTAAAGTGTCTGGTTCGCAAGAATTGATACTTTTGTTTCGGCTTTAACCTGGCTTCCCCCCGACTTTTCTGTGAACCATCCCTTAAAGGTATATCCTGTCCTTGAAGGTGTCGGCATAGTGCCGTACTTTGATGTATAGGTCACGTTTCTCGTGCTTTCGCCGCAGGTTCCGCCGTTTGCGTTAAAGGTGACCTTATAGGTATTTGCTGTCCATCTGGCGTAGAGGGTCTGATCCTCGGTAATGCCCACCACCGTGGAAGGCTGAACCGCTTTACCTCCGGAAGCTGCCGTATACCAGCCGCTGAAAGTATATCCTGTCCTTGAAGGTGCCGGCATGGTGCCGTAATTCTCTCCGTATTTTACCTCCACACAGTAAGTGGAACAGGTTCCACCGTTGGGCTCAAATTTCACATTGTAGCTGTTTGCTTTCCAGTGGGCATACAGCGTGATATTGCTATCCGATGTCATTTCGTCATTTTTATCTGCTGCAGTGCCTCCGGAAGCCGAAGTATACCAGCCGGTGAAGGTGTGGCCCGTCCTTGTGGGAGTGGGAAGGATCCCATACTTTTCCATGTATTTGACAATTCTCTCTTTTTCGGTGATACTTCCGCCGTTTGCGTTAAAGGTGACCTTTATGTCTTTCGGGTTCCACAGGGCGTAGAGCATTATGCTTCCCGTAAAATCCACTGTAGTTGAAGACTTGATCTCTGTTCCGTATGCTTCATCCGAATACCATCCCTTAAAATTGTAGCCTTTTTTCACCGGAACAGGCAGTATCCCGTATGTTTCCCCGTAAAAAACGCTTATTCTTTCGGTACTGCAGTTCCCGCCTTTGGCATTAAAGCTTACGGTATAGGCTTTTTTTGTCCAGTGGGCGTATATCTCCATATCCCTGTCCACTGTCAGCTCATTATCCAGCCTGGCTCCGGCAGATGGTGCCGTGTACCAGCCGTCAAAAATATAATGCTCCCTTTCCGGTGCGGGCAGATCCCCCACCTTTTCCCCGAATATCCTTTTTATTCCGGACTCATTTAAGATGCCTCCGCAGGGGTCAAGAGAAATCAGATAGGTCTTTTTATCCCAGTGGGCGGTAAGGGTTATATTCTCTGCCAGGGCATTGTCAAAATCATATAGATAATCTCCCTTATACCATCCTGCAAAATCATAGTGGTCTTTAACCGGGTCTTCGGGTCTTGCGGCTTTACCCGCAAAACATACACTCTGCTCCTCTACGGCGCTTCCTCCGCAGGTATCGAAGGTGACTGTAATACTTCTTTCAGCAGCCTTTCCGCCGTTTTCGTTTTCATTCCCGTTATCGTTATCTGTTCCGGTTCCCTCTCCATCCTTATCTCCGTTACCGGTATTTCCGTTATCTCCTGCTTCAGCTCCTCCTCTGTTTCCCTTACCGCTGTTTCCGTTATCTCCTGCTTCGGTTCCTCCTCCGCTTACGTTACCGGTATTTCCGCTGTCACTTGTCTGTGTTCCGTTTTCTGCTCCGGCCTTATCTCCGTTACCGCTGTTTCCGTTGTCAGCTGTTTCGGTTCCTCCTCCGCTTACGTTACCGGTATTTCCGCTGTCACTGCCAGCACTGCCGTCATCAGATTTTCCGCTGCCATTACTGCCTGCGCTGCTCTCACTGCCTGTACTGTCATCACTTACTGTGCTGCCCTCACTGCCTGTGCTGCCTTCACTGCCTGTACTGTCATCACTTACTGTGCTGCTCTCACTGCCTGTACTGCCATCACTTACTGTGCTGCCCTCATCAGGTTTTCCACCGTCCTCAGCTTCTATTTCTTCACCGCCGGTGCTCACTTCATTTTCCTGTTTCTCTGCAGCCTCATTATCCTGGTATTCTTCAGATTTTCCCGATATACTGTTTTCTGACGTACCCTCAGGATTTCTCCCGTTCTTCTTTGGATCATCCTTTCCGTTTCCCTTTGTTTCCTGTATTCTTCCGGTATCCGGACTGACAGTGACATATACACCTCCTGTTCCGTTTATATTGTCTACTACCTGCTTCTTTACTTTCACTCTGTTGCTGACCTTTGTGCTCTCGCTTCCCACCGTCACATCTATCACGATCTTTTTACCGGCTGTTTTTGCCGAAAGCCTGGTATTTCCGGGGGCGTCTGCATAGATTATCCCGTAATTGTCCATTGCAGCCACCCAAGGGGAAGATGCCTTCCATAGCGGACACTCATGGGAGTTTGGAAAGTTCACAAAAAGCCTTTCACCGGTCTTCAGCTTTACTGCATACCGGTTATCCCTGCCGGTTTCAAAAAGCCCCGTTCCCGGATCCGGTGCGGGGTCATTTGCGTAAACCCTGATACTGTTTCCGGAGAGATCCCTTATAGTATACATTCCCGGGGAAGCGGCCTTTACCTTTCCGTTTTCCACGCTTACCGCGTTTCCCGAGGAGGACCATTTAGTATTTTTTGCATCCTTAAGCCGTATCTTTGTCTTCTTTGACACCGGAACATCCATTATGCAGGTGGTGCCCGGCTTTTCCTTTACCTTAACGGAAACTGCATATTTTTTACCTCCGCTGCAGGCATAAACCTTTGTGCTCCCCACACCGACGGCATATATCTTTCCGTTATGTACCTGTGCCACATCCCCCCTGCCTGATAGCCATGAGAGCTTCTGGGTCTCACAGAGTCCGTTTAAAGAGACTGTCTCGGTATCTCCCACATTCATTTTCAGAGTCTTTTTAGACAATGCGGGTTCTGAAACGATGACCCTGTACTTTGCCCCGTATACCGTGAGTTCTGCGGTACCGGATCTTCTGGCCATTACTATTCCCTTGTTATTAACCTTTAGTACCTTTTTGTCGGATGATGTGGTTCCGGTTCCCGCAAACCACTTCTGCCCCTTTACCATTCCATAACTCCCGTCAGGAAGCAGTGAAGGCATATATTCCACGCCTGATTCTGCCCCGTAGAATTCCGCCTTTAGCGCATCCTCCGACGGACTGTTGGTAAGGGTGCTGATATCCACTTGATTTACACTGTTTTCACTTCCGGTCATTTCCGTCCCGGAGTCTGTTTCTTCCTGCTCCGCCGCTGTTGTCATCGCCGATGCACAGATCTGCGCAGGCGTGATTAATGCCATACAGAGCGCAAAAAGAAAACCATACATAAACCTGCATTTGTTTTTTACCATAGAGCTTTCCTCCCTGATCTAAGGAAAGGCAAATGGCGTTATCCTGTCTGTCCGCATCCCCCCGTTTACGTTTAAACAAAAATCCCCGGGATCAGGACAGCAAAAAATACCACTGCTTTCCTCTGTTTTGTTTTTTGTGAGAAATACTGCAAAAAGAACTTTTGCAATTTTTTATTGATATGAATCCTTGAAACTGTTTTTTCGTAAACGTAAAAGGGATTCGTGTTATGTCAAAAGAACATATCACAATCCCTTTTAAAAATCAAGAGTAAATTTTAAGAAATTTTAAAAAATTGGAAATTGGAAATCGAAATCGGTTCTCAGCCAGGAACACTATACTGGTGGCTGCAATTTGAGCATGTCAGCAATTCAGGGCTGCCCGGTGCAAAATACTGTTTGCAGTTTTGTCCGCAATTAGGACAACTCCCGAAAACGTAGCTGTTCTCTGTATCCGCGCCGGCCGAAACACTGAATAAATCAACGTCAGAAAGCCTGAATAATTCCATGTTGTTCTCAGTTTCTTCAATGATCTCTTTCAATTCCGGATCCTGTACAAATCTCTGGAATCCGAATATGAATTTCAGTTTTTTCTCAATAGCTTCATTCGCCATATCCGAACCTTTCCTTACAACAGCTTACGAAGTACCTTCAGCGCACTGTTATGTCTTATCTTTACCTGCCCGTAGGACAGCCCTGTCTTACGTTCAATATCCTTTAAACTCATATCCTCGTAGTAGTGGAGTATTATCACAAGCCTTTCCTCTTCCGACAGTTCCTTTAATGCGGATGCCAAATTTCCGCATGTGATCCGGTTAAGTGTTGCGTCCTCCAGGTCGCTTTCTGATGGCAGATCCTCCGGGATCTCTTCATTTACCTTTCTTGAACGGTAATAATCTATTATGGTATTACCGGCTATCACATATATCCAGCGGGCTACAGAGGCCTTTTCCTCTTCATATTTATGGAGGTTCTTCTGAACCTTTATAAAGACCTCGGAACAGATATCCTCTGCGTCCTCCTCATTGTTGACCTTATACCTGATATACGAAAGGAGTTTGTCGTGATACTCCCTGTAGATCGTCTCTATATCCATTTTGTTCCATCCTGTAAAGGGTCTGTGACAATACCCCTGTATTCAATAAATGCCATCAGCCTCTGATGGCATTCATCACAATGCTTTCTGTCACAGTTTACAGGAAAAATCCAAATCACGTCAAGAGTGTTGTCACAATTCAGCAGCCTGTCAGTCCGCTGAATTGCAACTCACTTGATGCCGGTTAAATCAGCTTCTCCCCTTGCCGGGATATTTCAGACATTGGCATAGATGTAATCATATTTATACTTCTTGCACTCTGCTGTCCAGTTATCCCTCATGATGACCCTGTTCTTATATACCACAAACTTGGCACCGCAGGTACACATATAAAGTTCGCTTTCAAAACCCTCTTTTGTATCCTTGTATACTGTATCCATGATCGTTCCTCCGCAGGCTCCGTTGGGACACTGTATACTCTTTCCATAGGTATCCAGATCCTTATTTGCCTGCATTACACCTCCGGAAACATTTGAAAGTTCATCATCAAACAATTTCACCATTTTCTGACCTCCTTAGTATTCTGAGAGCCGCTCCATTTATAATTTGCTTCAGGCTTTCCTTCTTTTCTTTCTGTCTTTCATATTTATATACGTAAACACTGTGAGAATTGTCAGCGCAATCCCTGCAAAAAATACAATAAATATTATCCTGTTATTCTCTCCGGAGAAATGCCCGATGGCATAGGGTGAAAACCTGTCGGTCATAATGGTCACCGTATCGGGATCATCATCCATATCCTCCAGCACATCCACCTCTCCGTTATGGTTCCTTATGATACAGAATTTGCTGTTCTTATCCTTTTCCCTTAAATCCTCCGGAATAAGAAGGGTTATCTGCATGGGAGTCTCAAGCTCTTCCACAAGGGAAGGCACGCCGTCAACAGACTTTATAAGTGTCATGTAGAGGTAACGGTCCACACTTACACCCTTTGCGCCCTTCATGGCTTCCTTTTCGAATTCTCCGGGATTCTCCGCTCCGGATATGGTAAAGGAGAATACTATTTCCTTCCCCTCCATCATCATAAGCTTTTCTTCCCTTGTAAGGCAGGATTTTATGACTTCCTGGAGGTTCTTTACAGTGGTGTCGTTTTCAAGGCCCTGGATCTCCCCCTCTTTTCCGGGGGTTACATACTCATTGTTTATGAGTACATCCAGGTATCCCAGCTCGTATGCTTCATTTAGGAGAATGGCGTCTCCGCCGCTGTCTATAAGCTTTTCCGCGGTTTCTTTTGTGATATCCAGAGACTGGTAAACTCCCACTGCAGTGTCGGGATTGTATTCCTTCACCACATCCTCAAGATTCTCTGTATCATCCATGCCTACAAGGTTCTGCTCCTGCGGCACCACTATAGTCTCAGTGTCGCCTTCCTTCTCTTTAGCCTCCTCTTCCTGCATGGCCAGAAACATTTCAGGAGTAATGACCTTTGAAACGATCTTTTCTTCGTCAGCCTTTGCCTTTTTAAGCTTTGCCACCGCTATGGCATCGGCTTCCTTAACGCTTATGATCTTCGACATCTTTACATTGTTTACGGAATTCTCCTTGGGAGCAAAGGCCACGGAGATCGTGTGGTCTTCTCTTATATTCTCAAAGGTAAATGAGGAATAAGCTCCTATCTGCTTTCCGTCCACGGAAACCATCAGTATCCCGTAACCGTTGTCCGGTGCTATGGAATATGTGATGCTGCTGCCGTCCGCAATTGAGATCTCTCCTGAAGGAAGGATAACTCCGCCGGAATTGGCAACTCCGGATTTAATGGTATGGTTTACCGCGCCTTCCTTTTCAAAATATGCCAATATACTGAGGTCTCTGTCCAGCTTCTTTATCTTGTAGGAGGTTGAGGTGGATATCACCTGGTTATTTAAAACATATCCCTTAAAGAGATATCCCTTTGAAGGTGTGGCATTTAAATTTACCTCATCGCCTCCCTTATAGTTTCCTCCGCCGCTTACTTTTCCGCCCTCTGATGGTGCTGCGGATACGGTGACCACATACTTGTTCTTCTTAAACTCGGCCACGAACACATGGCTCTTCTTGACATCCTTTATCTTTAGCTTTTTATCCTCGCTTACCAGCTTGTCCTTTTCATACCAGCCTTCAAAATCATACCCGTCATTCGGTATTGCCTCTATGACGACGCTGTCTCCACTGTCCACATAACCACCACCCTTGACTGTTCCCATGTCCTTATTTGAAGACTTTACCTTTATCTCATACTCGGACTGGGTGAAAACAGCTTTATAAGTGAGATCGGAGGTGATCTTATCCGTGGTAAAGGATGCGCTGTCACTCACATGATTATTATCGCTGTCTTTCCACTCCTTGAACCTATAGCCCTTTTCCGCAACCGCCGTAAGAGTTGTACGCTCACCGCCGGTGAAGGATCCCTTGCCGTTTACGTATCCGGCGTCGGAGGGCTCCACAAAGGCATTGACGATATACTTGCCCTTGGAGATATAAGCTGAAGCGGTATCCTTGAAATTCTCATTCTGTTTAGAAACAGCCACTACCGTCAGTGAAGACGCCGTCTCGTCATTTGATATATGGAGCGTTCCCCCGTCGGATATCCATGTATCAGAGGAAGAGTTCCCCTGTACCTTCCATGTAACCGACGTATCGGGATCGTTCTCTCCCTCAACATCTGCGGTAAACTCAGCTTCATCGCCCTGTCTTACATCAACACTGCCTGGCCTTATCTTTACCTTGTTAATAACAGGACCTGCCTTTTCCACTCTAAGCGACACATTTATGGTGGCTTTTGCTTCATGGCCGTTAAGATCCGTAAATACCAGCGTCGTGGAATAGTCTCCGGGCGCAAGATCCTTTCCTGTGGTTTCCACACTGCCCTGCAAGCTGCTTCCCGCCTTCAGAGGGATACTGACATTTGAGGGCATATTAAGTATAAAAGCTCCGGTAGAATCCGTCTGACTCCATCCTATGGATACTTCAGTATTTCCTGCGTTATTTATCACAAAGCTCACCGGTCTGGGGCTTTCTCCTGCCTTTATTGTCCCGAAGCTTATAACATCATTGTCAACGGTGATCTTTGTTACCTTCTGTTCCTCTTCCTGTTTTTTCTGCTCTTCTTCCTGCTTTTTCTGCTCTTCTTCCTGCTTTTTCCGCTCTTCTTCCTGTTTTTTCTGTTCTTCTTCCTGTTTTTTCTGTTCTTCTTCCTGTTTTTTCTGTTCTTCTTCCTGCGGATTTTGTTCTTCTTCCGGAGGATTTTGCTCCTCTTCCTGCCTCTTCTGCTCCTCTTCCTGCCTCTTCTGCTCCTCTTCCT
>CAMJPM010000020.1 GCA_946407725.1 uncultured Lachnospiraceae bacterium | reverse complement strand
GTCGGTTAAGGATACCGGAATCGGGATAAAGCCTGAGGACATGGAAAAGCTCTTTGTGGAATATCAGAGGGTGGAAGAGAAACGGAACCGTAAAATAGAGGGTACCGGCCTTGGACTTAATATCACCAGGGAGCTTCTGGAGCTCATGGGAAGCAGGCTCAATGTAGAGAGTACCTACGGTGAGGGTTCCGTATTCGGTTTTGAGATCGTACAGGGAGTTCTGAAGGACGATCCTGTGGGAGAGATGAACGGACGGTTCAGGAGATCGGAATTAAGGAGATACCGGGTCCGTTTTACAGCAGAAGATGCGCATATTCTGGTGGTTGATGATACAAAGGTAAATCTGGATGTTATAAAAAATCTGCTTAAGAAAACAAGGATCAATGTGGATACGGCAGGTTCCGGAGAGGAAGCGCTGGAGATGGTGAGAAGATTCAAATATGACGTTATCTTCCTTGATCACCTGATGCCCCATATGGACGGTATTGAGACCTTAAAGAAAATGAGGGAACTAAAGGATAACCTGTCGGAAGATGCCCCTGTGATATCCCTTACGGCAAATGCCGTAGCCGGGGCAAAAGAGGAATACATTCGGGCAGGCTTCAGGGATTATCTCACAAAGCCAGTCAATCCCCAGGAACTGGAGGATATGCTGTTTAACTGTATTCCTCCTGAAAAGATCCGGACCGTTTCCGAAACTGATGCAAAGAAGAGCCTTAAAGGGGCCGCCGGACTTCCGCCCTGGCTATTGGGGTGCAGCGGGATCGATGTGGCCGAGGGTCTTAAGAACTGCGGATCAAAGGAGAATTATCTTACGGTTCTGGAGTGCTTCTATGAGATAGCAAACGAAAACGCGGATGAAATAAAGGATTACTACGATAAGAAGGACTGGAAGAATTATACCGTTAAGGTGCATGCGCTTAAGTCCTCATCAAAGCTCGTGGGCGCCATGGCGCTTTCCGAGGAAGCCGCTGCATTGGAAAAAGCAGGACACAGTGGGGATACAGAGGTCATAGAAAGGGATACGGAGGCGCTTCTTAAGCATTACCGGGCCCTTGGGGAGGAGCTTTCGCCCATCATGGGATAATATAGGATAAGTATATCAGCAGGAGTTTCTGTCAGGCAGCACAGTGTACGGGAAGAGAGGTGACGTCTTTATGTTAAAGGAATGGATCAAAGCGAAAAAACCGGAGGAATCCGATACAGGAGAACGGCTTAAAGCAGCACGTCTGGAGCTCTCCGGACGTCAGATGGCCATAAAGGAAAAGAAACTGCCGGTTCTGGTGATAATGGATGGATGGGGAGGAGCCGGAAAGGGCAGCATTCTGGGAAAGGTCATTAAAAATCTGGATCCCAGGTTCTACAAGACGGAAACCCTTTCCAAACCCACTGAGGACGAGGTCAGAAGGCCGTTTTTATACAGGTATTTCGTGCGTATTCCCGAGTCCGGAAAGTTTTCGTTTTTTGACGGAAGCTGGATGGATGAAGTAACCCGTGCCCATCTTAAGGGTGAGATAAGCGAGGATGATTACCGCAGCCATCTCACCAGCATCAAGCGTTTTGAACGCACCCTTTCCGATAACGGCTATCTGGTGGTGAAGTTCTTTTTCCATATCTCGGAAAAGGAGCAGAAAAAGCGGCTTTCAGAGCTTGAGAACGACAAATCCACCTCCTGGAGGGTGGAGAAGTTTGACCGCTGGCAGAATAAGCACTATGAAAAGTGTCTTAACGTATATGACGAATATCTGGAGGCAACCAACCAGTTTATCGCCCCCTGGTATTTCATTGATTCCAGGAACCGCCGCAGCGCGGAGCTGCAGGTAACGGAGCTATTAGTAAAGAGTATCGATATTGCGCTGCAGAATACCGGACGCCCTGCCACCGTTATACAGAATACATTCCCCTTAAGGCACATGCCGCTGCTTTCTGATATAGACCTGAATAAAACCATTTCCGACAAAGAGTATTCCTCTGAGCTATCCCTTCTTCAGGGAAAGCTGTCGGATCTGCATAACCGCATATACCAGAAAAAGATCCCGGTGATCATTGCATATGAGGGCTGGGACGCTGCCGGAAAGGGAGGGAACATCAAGCGCCTCACCGCCGCGCTGGATCCTAGGGGCTTTGAGGTCCATCCCATTGCATCTCCGGAGCCCAGGGAAAAGAACCGTCATTTCCTGTGGCGTTTCTGGAACAGGCTTCCCAAAGACGGCCATATTGCCATCTTTGACCGGACCTGGTATGGCCGGGTAATGGTGGAGCGGCTGGAGGGCTTCTGCAGTGAGAATGACTGGCAGAGAGCCTATAATGAAATGAACGAGTTTGAAAAGGAGCTTTCCGACTGGGGTGCGGTGATAGTGAAGTTCTGGGTTCAGATTGACAAGGACACCCAGCTGAAGCGGTTTACGGAAAGGCAGAATACTCCGGAAAAGCAGTGGAAGATAACGGATGAGGACTGGAGAAACAGGGAAAAGTGGGATCTTTACGAGGGTGCTGTCAATGAAATGATACAGAAGACCAGCACGGAATTCGCTCCCTGGTATATCCTGGAATCAAATGACAAGCATTATGCCCGGATCAAAGCATTGAAGACAGTTATAGAAGCAATAGAAAAGAGGCTTTAATCCCTGTCCTTGACTTCAAAGAGAAGTATGGTCATATCGTCATACTGGGGCACCCCGTGGGCAAAGTTATCTATGTCGTCGCGGATCAGCTCCGGGATATCGCTGCCCTTAAGCTCGCAGTGGGTATTAAGGCATTGGAGAAGCGCTTCTTCGCCATATGAGCTGCCGTCCTTGTTAATGGCCTCCGGAATACCGTCAGTATAGAGCAGCAGCCGGTCTCCTGGTTCCATGGCGATCTCCCGTTCTGTGAGTTCGATATCGTCCATTACACCCAGTACCAGATCATGGTCCTCCTTGATAAGGGTATAGCAGCCCTCTTTTTTCCGGTACAATCCGGGATACTCGTGTCCCGCATTCACATAGGTGAGCTTTCTCTCCGAAACCGTATAGATACCGAAGAACACAGTTACAAACATAGTTGCGTCATTTCTTTCAAAGAGCATATGATTGGTCTCCTTAAGAACCATGGCGGGAGACAGGTTCCGGCGGGAATTACTCTTTATTAGAATACTTGCTATTACCATGAAGATGGCGGCGGGAATGCCCTTGTCGGATACATCCGCCACTCCAAGCCCTATGTGGTCATCATCAATAACAAAGAAATCATAGAAATCACCGCTCATTTCCTTTGCGGAACGGCTTAGGGCGCTGACTTCAAAATCGGGATTTTCCCTGTAACCAGTCAGGCTTTTTGGCAGCAGGGAGGTCTGTATCTTGGATGCCACGTCAAGCTCTGTGGCTATACGTTCCTGTTCCCTGGTGACATCCTCCAGATTGTCCATGTAACTGTAGATATCCTCTTCCATTGAAGCCATGGAGGAAGCAAGCAGGCCTATCTCATCATTGGAGTGTATATTCAGGTTCTCAAATACAGGGGTTCGTTCCTCTTTTTCTGTCTGGACATCTGTAAAGTGCTCGGCAGCATCCGAAAGGGATATTATGGGGTCTATTACCAGTTTTCGCATCCCCGAGAGAGATATAACCACAATGATGATGGTGAGACCGAAAAGAAGAGCCATATAGACCACCATAAATGCAAGGTTGTTTACCTCCGCATTATGCCGCTTTTCTCCTACTCCAACATAGCCGATGATGGTATCGGTGCCTTGCCTGTAATAGGGAGCCCGTAATATTATGGTGTCTCCGTAATCCATGTCCTGAATGATCCTATAATCAATATTCTCAAAAAACAGATCGTGTATACCGGAGTAATTTGAGGCTAAGCTCTGCCATCCGGCTCCGTACCGGCCGTCCTCGGTGGTGTCGGTATCTATGACAAAACAGAGCTTTTCGGGATCATCTACCTCAATGTGGAAGTTTATCCAGGAGATCTCGTTTTCTTTTACGATCCTTGTAAGATCATCCTTCAGTTTATAATATTCATCCGTATAAACCTTTGCAAAGTAGCTGTTGTAAGCGGGATCTGATGGGTTATTCCTTATCTCTTCCGGAATACTCCGGTAGATCTCCGATACTTCTTCAAAAAGGCGGTTTGAATACTCTTCATCAACCGTAAGGGCAACTGTTCTGGCCAGATTGTGATTTCTCCTGGCTATGGCCATGGTAGCGAATCTGTAGTTTATATATCCGGTGAAAAATACTATGATCGCAAAGAAAAGAATGGAAAAGATGATAATCGAGACCACCACTTTCCATCTGAGGGACTGAAAAAATTTGATTTTCGGTTTCAGTTTGATTTTCTTTTTCATTATTTTATTTTATAACAAATCTTTGATAAGAAAAAGATTTTTTTTGATATAATAACCTTGAGGTAACATTATGGTCTGGTTTTTATTTCTGTTTTTAATAAGGATCTTCATATTATTCACGGCTCAGTATAAGCTGCTGTTGGTATACAGCATACTCTGTGTCAGTGTGATCACCATGTTTGCCGAGAGCTGGATCGTTATGCATAAGTGGAACAGCCGGCAGCATTCATATCTTTTTCTGTTCTGTGTATCAATAATGGTAAACAATATAGGCTATATCATGGAGATCCGGTCTAAATCAGAGGAAGCGTATTATATAGCGCTGAAGTTTTCGTATGTGGGCCGGATCTGGATAGCCTTTGCCCTTTTTCTTTTCATTGCGGAGATGTGCAGGATAAAGATCCCTGTCGTGGTGAGCACCCTTTGTACCCTGGTCCATATCATCACCTATATTATGGTGGCCACCGTTGAAAACCACGAGCTGTATTATGCGGACAAAGAGTTTGTCCGCCATAACGGGATAATGTCCCTGCATTACAGATCCGGGATATGGCACGATATTAATACGGGCTGCATGCTGTTATACATTGTGGTGGGGACTGCTTTTTTAATCAGGCTCTGGCGGCAGGAAAAGATTATGCAGATGAGAAGAAAGCTGCAGATGGTGACACTCACCATTATAACCGAGAGTGTTTTCTTTATAATACAGTCCTTTAAGATAATTCCGGTCACCAGGGAGTATGACATTGTCACCATGAGCCATGCTCTGGGTGCACTCTTTCTGTTTGTGGCGATCTTTCGTTACAATCTGCTGGATACCGGGTTACTGGCCAGAAAATATGTTATAGACGAGCTTTCGGAGGGGATAATCGCCATTGATGATACGGGAAAGGTCTGTTATTTTAACAAACCCGCCCTGAAAATGTTCCCGGAGCTTATTACATTTCCAGATAACATAGCAGACGGGATACGTTTTCACATTGAAAGAAATGAACCCATAAAACTTAATGATCGTATTTATTCTCCGGTTCAAAATGATATATGGCAAAACGGCATGAGGACCGGAACTGTCTATGCCCTTATGGATGATACCGAGCATTACATGCACATGGAGGAGCTGGAGGAGCAGAAGCGGATAGCCGATAACGCCAACAGGGCAAAGTCCGTATTTCTGGCGAATATGTCCCATGAGATCCGTACTCCCATCAATGCGGTGCTGGGTATGGACGAGATGATCCTGAGGGAGAGTCGGGAGAAGGACACCATCTCCTATGCGAAGGATATCAGAAGCGCCGGAAAGACACTGCTTTCACTTATAAATGATATTCTGGACTTCACTAAAATAGAAGAGGGGAAAATGGAGATCATTCCCACGCAGTATGAATTCAGATCCCTTATTAATGACATCGTAAATATGATACAGGGGAGAGCGAAAAAAAAGGGTCTGGCATTTGAAGTAAATGTGGACAGCGGGATACCGCATCTCCTCTTCGGTGATGAGATAAGGATAAGACAGGTGATATTGAACCTCTTAACCAATGCGGTAAAATATACGGAACAGGGCTATGTAAAGCTGGAGGCAGGATTTGAGAAAAAGAACTCTGACAGCATTATCCTGAAAATCAGGATCTCCGACAGCGGCATAGGCATGAAGGAAGAAGATATGGACAAGCTCTTCTCACCCTTTGAGCGCCTGGAGTTAAAGAGGAACAGGACAGTTGAGGGAACGGGGCTGGGCATGAGCATAGTCCGGCAGCTCCTTGAGCTCATGGACAGTAAGCTTCTGGTTCAGAGCGTGTACGGAGAGGGCTCGGTTTTTTCCTTTGAACTGGAGCAGGAGGTAAAGGACTGGGAGAGCGCAGGAGATATAAGAATAAATACCGGAGCGCCTGATGACACCGGGGTATACCGGGAGCTCTTCCATGCCCCCGAAGCCAGGATCCTGGTGGTGGACGATACGGAAGTAAATCTCGCCGTGATCCAAAATCTTCTGAAGAAAACCCTTATCGTTATAGATACGGCTTCTTCCGGGAAGGATGCCCTTTCCCTTGCCGAAAAAGGCCGCTATGACCTGATATTTATCGATCACATGATGCCGGAGATGGACGGAATGGAAACACTTAAGGCCATGAAGGAGCTTAAGAATCCTCCCTCCTCCGTCTATGTGGCACTTACCGCCAATGCCGTTTCCGGAGCAAGGGAAACGTATCTCAGGGCGGGCTTTAACGATTATCTGTCAAAGCCTGTGGACGGCATACAGCTGGAGAAAATGATAAAGCGCTACCTTCCCTCCGAAAAGATACAGTCCCCGGATAAAGTGCCGGAGAAAATGTCATCCGATGAAGAACTGTCAGATGCTCCTTTGGAACAGGGGCTCCCTGCGTCATTAGGGGAAGACGGGGAAGAGGATGTTCCGGAATGGCTGAAAAATGTGCCGGGGCTGGATGTGGAAAAGGGTCTTATGAACTGCGGGGCTTTGGAGAGCTTTATCTCGGTTTTGGAGATATTCCACCGCACTGCGGAGGAAAAGGCGGATGAGGTTGAAAAGCTCTGTAATGACGGTGACATTGAAAACTACACCATAAAGGTCCACGCCATGAAGAGCTCTGCACGGGTGATCGGTGCGGAGGAATTGTCAGAGATGGCAAGAAAGCTGGAGGAAGCCGGGAAACAGAAGGATATTGAGTATATCAGTAAAAATACGGGAGCATTGCTGGAACGCTTCAGGGAAATGAACGGGAACCTTGATCCCCTTGATGAAAAAAAGGAGAACCTGCCTGAAATACCGGAAGCATCCCTTAAGGAAGCATATCTCACCCTTTCCGAGATCGCGGGAAGCATGGATTACGGCCTTATGGACGGATGGATAAAGGAGATGAAGGGTTTTGCACTGCCTCCGGAGGACGGGAAATACCTGCAGAGGATAGAGGAGGGCATGAACGCGCTGGACTGGGATAATATAATACTTATTGCAAATGAAAGGATAAAGGAACTTAAGGGGTAATGAAATGGACGGAAAAGTTTTAACAGTATGTAAAACAGAGAGTTTTCTCGCAAAAAGCCTGATATCAAAGCTTAATGACAGCGGCATCGAGGCCGTAATGTCCCATGGGGATATAAAGGAGATAAAGGGCTTTAAGGAGCATATCGAGCTCATCATCCTCTTTATGACGGAGGGAATGGAGGATATGACAGAAACCCTGGTATACCTTAAGGATCTTGCAGAGGATCTGGACAGGAAGATAATACTTATCGGGGATAACACCGAGTACGAACAGGTGCTGAAAATCATTCCCGATATTCTTATTCTTAAGTGGTTCAAACGGCCCCTCGTCATGGATGAGCTGGTAAAAAGGGTACTTCGCTATATGGAGGACAGTACGGGAGAAAAGGCAAAGAAGACCATACTCATAGTGGATGATGACATAACCTACATGAGGACGGTGTATGAATGGCTTAAGGACAGTTACCATGTGGGCATGGCCTCAAACGGGGTACAGGCCATCTCCTATATTTCAAAGAAGCATGTGGATCTAATTCTCCTGGATTATGAAATGCCGGTGGCAAACGGCCCCCAGGTTCTGCAAATGCTGAAAAATGAATCTGAGACAGGCAATATCCCGGTGATGTTTTTAACGGGACACGGTGACAGGAAGAGCATTCTTTCCGTGGTGAGTTTAGGACCTGTGGACTATATCTTAAAGACCATTGATAAACCGGGCCTGATAGCCAAGCTTTCTGATTTTTTTAAGGGGTGATCTATGGAAGGAAAGGCATATTATAACGGGATTGTGTATACAGCGGACAGATCTGCGCCGACAGCACAGGCCTTTGTGGTCCGTGACGGGAAGTTTTCCTTTGTCGGCAGCAATGAGGATGTGTCGGGATATGAGGATAAAACAGATCTTAAGGGAAAATGTGTGATACCGGGACTTATTGATTCCCACTGTCATATGTTTGCCATGATCACAAAGGAAGCCCTGGATACCATCCATGTGGACGAGGATACACTTCCCGGTGAGCTGGGAAAAGTGCTTCTTGATGAAGTTAACCGGAGCGCCGATCCCTACAGGGATATGATCACCGCTGTGGGCATAGACCTCACAAAGGGCTCTTTTTCCGCCGCGGATATCGATTGTGCAATAAATGACAGACCGGTGCAGGTTTTCAGCTGTGACGGACATGCGCTGTTACTTAACAGCTGTGCCATGGAACGTATCGGGATCCGCCGGGATACGGAGAATGTGGATAATAACAGCTATTTCGTAAGGGACAGCGGGGGAAATCCCACGGGACTGGTGATAGAGATCCCCGCCATGCTGAAATGCCGGAGTTTATATGACGAAGCAAATTCTGCAGCAGATACAGGGAAGATCCTTTCACGTATCCTTAAAAAATACGCTTCCCTGGGGTATACCGGAGTATTTGAGGCCATGTCCGCGGACAATCCTGATTTTTCCCACTTTGAAGCGCTTCGCATCCTTGATGAAAAAGGCGCTCTTACCATGCGTATTTCCGCCAGCTTCTGCTACCACGGCGAGGACTACCTGCCCTTTGATGAGACCCTGCAGTGTATGGAGGACATGAAGAAATACACCTCAGAGAATTTCCATCCGGATACCTTAAAGCTTATATCCGACGGCACTGTGGAGGAACACTCTGCCCTGCTTTTTGAACCCTACGCTGATGAGCTTAATAATTACGGCAGCGAGCTCCTTCCGGCGGAAATCATGAAAAAAGCCGCGGCAGATGCCGCAGCAAAAGGTTTCTCCGTGCATATACACGCTATCGGTGACAGGGCAGTAAGCAACGCCCTGGATGCCCTCTGTCCCTTAAAGGATATGAAGGGTACAAAGACCATAGCCCATAACCAGCTCTACCGCAGCAGTGATATAGAACGGCTTACAGAGGCCGGGGACATCTTTTTCCAGACCACTCCCCACTGGACCACGCTGGACGAGTTTACACAGAAGGCTCTGGGGAAAGAGCGCTCTTTAAGGGAGTTTCCCATTGGCACCGTAATGAAAAACGGCGTACCCGTCGCCTTTGGAAGTGACAGCCTGCCGGATGACAGTACCTCAAATGCCTTTGCCGGGATCCGGGATGCCCTGCTAAATGGTGACTGTGCGCCTGACAGGATGTCCTGTCTTGAAGCCTATACCATAAACGGGGCAGCGCAGCTTTGCACCGGGGACATAGCCGGCAGCATTGAAGCAGGAAAATCCGCCGATTTTGTGATCCTGGACAGGGATATCATGAATTGTCCCATAGAGGAGCTTCCCGATACAAAGGTGTTAAACACTTATTTTGCAGGGAAACAGGTGTTTTAGATGCCTCTCGTCCTCATTTCTTATTTGGGCTTTATCATAAGGTTTTCCGCCACCTTTGATGTCTTGGAATACTTAAGGGTGGAATAGCCTATAACGGAGAATACTACTGCACCTAAAAGGTTTACCAGCAGATCCTTCATGGTATCCAGTATGCCTATATCCAGATAACCGCCGCTTACTGTATAGGTTTCCCCGGACGCAGTATGTATTATGGTCTCTGTGATCCCTGCCACATCTATGGGAGTACCCATATTTGCGGGATCCAGAGTTACGGATCCGAATTCCTGAACTATGAAATCCTTCTGCATGTCGAGGAAGAAGAGCTGGTCCATGGTAAATTCAAAGAATTCCCACACCACACCCACAGTCATGGAAAAACAGAACGCCACCAGCGTCAGATAGAAGGGGGACAGATTGAAATTGTCACTTCCCCTGTTTAAGAGGTAGATAAGGGAAAATCCGATGGCTGCACATAAAAAACCGTTCATGGTATGCAGCATGGTGTCCCAGCCGTGTATCCTCACATAATAATGGTTTACCTCTCCCAGTATCTCCGCAGCAAAGATAAAGCTGAATATGATCACCTGGAATACAGGGGGGATAGTGAGCTTCATCTTGTCCTGCAGAATGGCCGGGACAAAAAACAGTAAAAGAGAGAGAATACAAAGCATGGCATTCTGGTAATTTCCGGTAAGTATACACCTGATAAAGGTTAAGACCACCATGATCCTTAGTATGGTATAAAAGATAAAGGTCTTGTGGTTTTCCCTGTATGAATCTATAAGCTGTTTTCTGTAATCCCTGAGTCTCATTTTAGCTTTTCCTCCTACATTAAAGGTGCGAATAATCTTAAGATCATCTGGATCAGTCGGCGCGTCTTTGTTCTGCGGACACGGTATTCCTCCGTAATTTCTTCACATTTGGTGAAGGTCTCCTCAAACATTGCCCGGATGTCGCCTACTGCCTTACAGTCATGCATCAGCACCCCGTTTTCAAAGTGATGATAAAGGCTCCTGAAATCCAGGTTTATGGTGCCGCAGGTGGCTACAGTATCATCGGATACGCACTGCTTCGCATGGCAGAAGCCCGGTGTATACTCGAATATCCTCACACCGTTCTGCAAAAGCCCTGAGTAATATGACTTCGTCAGGGCATTTACCATCTTTTTATCCGGTATTCCGGGAGTTATTATCCTCACATCCACACCGCTCTTTGCGGCCATCACAAATGCCGAGCTCATTTCTTCCGTTATGATGAGATAGGGTGTGACAAACCATGCGTATTTCTTTGCGTTCCGGAGCACGTTGATATATACGTTCTCACCCACATGCTCCTCATCCAGGGGACTGTCCGCATAGGGCTGGATAAAGCCCTTTTCTTTGGATTCATAGGGAGCATCCTTAATAAGGGACTGATAATCAGTGTCATCCCTGTCGTCATCCCTGATGGAGTTCCAGTTTTCAAGGAAGGTGACAGTAAGACTCTTTACAGCGTCTCCTTCAAGCCTTAAACCGGTATCCAGCCAGTGACCGTAGGGCTCTGTCACATGAAAGTACTCATCCGCGATATTATAGCCCCCGGTAAATCCCACACGTCCGTCTATTACGGTGATTTTCCGGTGATCCCGGTTATTAATGAAGAAATTCAGTACCGGGTTCATGGGGTTGAATACCCGGCACTTTATACCGTCTGCCTCCATCTTCTTTATAAAGGAATTTCCGATGAAGCCCATGCTTCCCACATAGTCATAGAAAAGCCTGACATCCACGCCCTGGGCGGCCTTTTCCTTAAGTATCTGATGAAGGGGCTTAAATGAAGTGCTGTCCTCTATGGCGTGGTATTCCATGAAAATAAAGCGTTCAGCCGTTTTTAATTCCTCAAGCTGGGCATTAAACCCATCCGCTCCGTCGGCATAAAATAAGACATCGGTATTATTGTAAACGGGATAACCGGAATAATTCCTTATATACCTGAACTGTCCTCCGGTCCCGGGATCCTTTGATACTATCTTCTCCAGCACCTCGTCATTTTCCGGCAGCAGGGGGAGAAGTATTTTGTCCAGCTCCTCATAGCGGTTCACCATCTTCTTCGTGCCCCTGTTTAAGCCCAGTACCAGATACAGAAACACACCCAGGATGGGAAAGGCGGATATCAGAATGAGCCAGGGCATTTTTATGGAAGCTGTTTCATGCTTTCCGTATATATACAGGACGATCACCACCGCCAGCAGCGTGATCACTAATGATACCCAGGAATACCTGCTTTCTATTTTGAAGTATAAAATGTAGATCAGAACGATCTCGAGAAGGATCGCCAGGATGGCAAATACCGCCCTTTTTACGCCATTTTCAACTTTTTCTGTTTTTTCAGCATTATTTCCCATTTTTTTGTACCCGGCACCAGGCCTTTCTCCGGTAAAGTAAGGAGCTGTCACAGGACAGATCCTTACTTTTTGTTCATCTGTTTAATGGAATATATACCAAGCGCAATGGAGAACAGGAAACCTGCCCCTGATAAAAGCGGCATATTCTCACCTACCTTGGGCCCTACATCCGACATGCACAGGACACAGGAGCCAAAGAATATCACACAGGCAAATACCGCCAGGATGATATTCTTTACCATTATGTTCAATGCATCCACAAGGGCTTCGTACCCCGTGAATTCCAGATTGATCTTCATGTTGCCCTTTACTATATCCTTCAGGGCATCTGCGCAGAGGGCGGGTATCTTTGCTGCCTTCTTTCCTAAGGACAGGGCTTCCGTGCCCGCTTCCAGAAGGCTCTGCTTCAGGTCAAAGTTTTTCTTTGCCCTTTCCATGAACTTATTTGAAAGTATCTCAAACAGATTGAGCTCCGGACATAATTCCTCGATGACGCCCTCGATCATGATAAGGGCGCGGAGCAGCATGGTAAATTCGGAAGGCAGGGTAATATAGTTCCTCTGTGTCAGGTCAGCAAAGCTTGTCATCATGTCATCAATATTCACATCCGCTATGCTGGTTCCCGTCATGTATTTTTCCAGAAAGCCGTCCAGATCCTGCATCAGCTTTCCCTTGTCGGTTTTGGCCGATGCTGTGCCCACAGACATGGCCGCCGATGCCAGGGAGTCCGCATCTCCCTGTATCACTCCCAGCACTATGGAGGAGATCAGATTGATATTGGATTCGCTTATGGTCCCTATCATTCCGAAATCTATCCAGTAGGGCTTTCCTTCGGAAAACATGATGTTTCCCTGATGGGGATCGGCGTGGAACATACCCACATCCAGCACCTGATGCACAAAGCTCTTTACTATCTTCTCTCCCACATCGGTGAGAGCATATCCGTCCTCGATTATCCGCTCCTTATGTGAAATGGAATAGCCGTCCACATAGGTCATGGTGAGTATTCTTTCCGTGGACAGTTCGTCTATTATGGTGGGACAGGATACCTCATTTTCATCTTCTATGCATTTTTCCCTGAATTCCCTGGTATAACGGGCTTCATTGGTGAAATCCAGCTCTTCCTTTGTGACCTTTTCCAGCTCTTCAACAACGGAAAGGAGATCTATCATGCTTCCGCTGTCATCGCCTTCCACCACCACATTGACAATGCTTCCAAGCTTTTTTAAGAGCTCGAAGTCCTGATCCGTCATTTCTGCGATAAAGGGACGCTGTACCTTTGTTACAACACGGGTGCCATCCTTCAGCACGCCGTAATGAACCTGGCCTATGGAAGCGGATCCCAGGGGCTTATCCCTGAACTCCTCATAGATATCATCTATCTTCTTTCCTGTCTCCTGCTCGATCACGGCCTTTGCCACCTCGGGATCCAGGGGCTGCACATTCTGCCTGAGCTTTACAAGCTCCGCGCAGTAGCTCTCGGGAAGGAGATCTGTACGGCTGGACATGATCTGGCCTATCTTCACATAGGTGGGACCCAAATCCTCCAGTGTTGTGCGCAGTTCCTCGGGAGTAAAACCGCTGCGTAGAAATTATGCCTTGCGAAGATGCCCATGATCTCTGCGCTTCGGGTCTTCTTTTTCACATCCATCATAACCTGCTCTTTTGAGAGCAGTTCATTCAATTTCCTGAATTTTTTCTTTTCGGGTTTTACTTCAATTACCTGTTCTTCGTTTTCAAGCTGTTCCCTGATTATGTCCTTCAGCTTGCTTTCCTGTATATTTTCGTTATCTTTATTGCTGCCCATTGTATTCTCCTTATGCATTTTTAAGCGGCCAGACCCATATAAGCTTCAGGGCACTTACGATAGAGGCAAAAACTATTGCATATCCTATGATCTGTTTGAAATCCCCGGGATCTCTCCACCATGGATTTATCATGATAAATACCCCGAATACTATCTGGACCACATAAAGGGGAATTAACATCCACCACCCCTTTATCCCCGAGCGCCTGGCGTATACATAGGAATGAAAGATCCCGTGAAGGCTTTCCAGAAGCAGGAACAGCCCTAAAAAGAATCCCAGAACAAAGATCACGTCATCCTGAAATATCAGAACGGCGATCCCACCTATTCCCAGGGCAATGGCCCACGTCAGAAAAATGAAATGGATAAGCGCTTTATTGCTGCTTAAAAAATCAAAGACCATTCCTATGGCTATAATGATCATCACCTATCCTCCCGCAAAAATAAGGGTGGGAAGATAATTCTCCGGCAGCATCAGAAGCAGCACACCGAAGGCCATCAGTATGATGGCGTTCATCACGGCGCTCCGTCTCAAATTGTTCAATCCTTCGAAAATCATATAAAACCTCCTAATTTACAGCTCCTTAATTCCAGACACAGAAGCGAACACATTATAATACATTATTTTTACTATATCAAATCGAATTAGCATTTTTCCCGGCTAAAGTGTATAATGTTTTAGCAGTAAATTGCATACGTGAAGAAACTCTATAAAGCGGAGGATATATGGTTATAAAACTCGACGAAAAACTTGCGGATAATTTTTTGCCGCTGATACCTATGGAAGTCCGGGATTATCTGGAAGAGGAGGAGGCCTTCTGTCTGGGGTCGGTGCGGGACGGGACGGCAGTGGGAGTGCTGGTGTTTTCAGTGTGCGACGGCATTCATGCTTCGGGCACGTGCGTTGCGATGATAGAGATCCGGTGGATATGTACTGCTGAGGATTACAGAAGACAGGGAGTGGCGGGTGAACTGATGGAGACACTGACGGAGATCACTGAAGATATTCCCGATACTGTCATGGTATGCGACATCCCTCTTGAATTTGGTTATGATCTGGCGGAGGACTTTTTTAAGTCCCTGGGATTTGAGTTTGTGGAAAATGATATTCCGGTCATGGAGATCACAAGGGAGGACTGCAGAACCCAGTCCAGATATGCAGACAGTGAAAATGCCATAAATCCGGAGAAATTCCAGAACATGCCCAAAGGTGTTGTTTCCATCGGGGAAATACCGGCAGTCAAATTCCGCAGAGCCATAAAAAAGATGCTGGAGGACGAAAATTTCAGATATTATAAAAACCTTTCGGTGGAAAGAGATTACTATGATAAAGATACAAGCTTTGTCATATTGAATGAAAATGAGATCTCATCAATGGTGTTATTCCGGAGGCTTAAGACCAATAAGCTGGATATGGTGATGCTGGATGCGATGCCGGGAACGGATCCCCGTGAGATGCAGAAGCTCCTGCATTACTCTGCCGCCCATAACTATATGGAGGAGCCGGAGAATGTGGTGGCGAGACTCACACTCTGGAAGGATAAGAGCAGAAATCTGGCGGTTTATGTATTTCCCCATAAGGAAATGATCATGACCAGAAGAGGATACAGAAGGTAACTGTTCTGAGTAGATGCTGAAGGAGATAACTGTTCTGAACAGAGGCGACGGGAGATAACTGATGGAAGGCTTCAGGGAAACATTAAAAAAAGAAGAAAAGCAGAATGACCTGAAGGAGCAGGAGACGCTTAAGGAGCGGGAAACTCTTCTGCCGGGGCTAAAGGAAACGAATATTTTGAATTCGGGAGCCGGCTCCGGTTTAAGTCACTTAAGCGAAGTAAAGGAAATTATTGCAGCAAGGCTGGACAGTCCCGAACTTTCCCTTAAGGAGGGGACGGTGATAAATCCCTCTTACGGCGGCGTTTTAGAGGAAAGCAAGGCTGAAAGTGCAAGGATGATAATAAAAGAGTCCCTGGACAGTCAGCGTTTCGTCCCCGATGAGGGTGTGATAATAAAGCATCCGGGTGAGAGCATTGAAGGGGATACGCAGAAAGAAAAGAAGGAGGCGGTCCGGGAGGCTTTCAGGAAATACGTGGAGATGATCGCCGCCGGCCATATATGGGAGCTCTTAAATAAAGAGGATGAAGAACCTGAAAAGGGGTCCGTATACTATACGGAAATGCGTGATGCGGTAAAGCATGTCATGACCCTTACCGAAAAGCTGATAATTGACAGGGAAAAGGGTACGGAGGAGGTTTCGGAAAACGACCTTGTGGAAGCCATGACCCGTCTCTCCGAGACTGCCCATATTTACTATGATACCCACAGGGGAATGCGTAATACCCAAAAGGGAAAGAACCGTAAAGAGGCAAGCACCCTTATACGTAACCTGACCGATCATTTCTTTGACGATATGGATATAAAGCTCAATAATGAGGGGCTTATACCTGCCGTGAAAAGGGAAGGATATACGGAAAAGGAAGGGAAACAGGCCAGGAGCAGGCTTTCGGAGCTCGTAAAGCAATACGGTAAATGGAAAAAGCATTTTGCATATAACGAGGCGGATGAGAGGGCAAATGTCAAGGCAAAGGCAGATCTTTTTGCAGTCTATGAAAGGGATATGGATATTTACAGATCCCTGTACCGGAAGAACCCTGAAAAAATGGTTCCGGACATCGCCTATATCATAAAGGAGGCGAGGTATTACAAGGTACAGAACCGGGTGCTTAAAAGCTTTGAGAAGAGCGGGATCGTAGAGCGGGATCCCGTATATGACCTCGCAACAAAGCATGTGGACAGGATGGACTACAAAAAGCCTGAGGAGGAATTAAGCCCCGAAGAGACAGACCGGGATCTCTCCAAAGAGCAGCTTATGGCCATTGAAAGGATAGACCGCTGGTTTATCAGGAATTACAATAACGGCGGCATAGTGGGAAGACCCTTAAATATCAAAAACCATCACGGCGAGATAGTCTTGGCTCTTATGAGCAGGACTAAGAGGGAGAGGCTCTTTATCTATTACCTTATAGAGACGGGGGCAAGGAAGGATCCCAAGGTCTTTGACGCCTACGCTTCACAGACGGAATATAAGCCGGATATCGATAAGCTTAAAAGGCAGATGGTGGCATCAAAGATAAAGCTGATGTCACGCCTGGTGGGGGGATATGTGTATATGCATAAGCTCTCCGAGGCACTGCAGATAAACAGGGATTATAAGGAGCTGATAAAGGACAGCGCAAGGATCACAAGGATGGAAAAAGAGGGGACGGATGGCAGTGAGCTTAAGGACCCTCTGGAAATAAGAAGCCTCATGTTAAAAAAGGCTTACATTAGCTGCAAAAACTATAAGGAAAAGGCGGAGGAGTGCAGCAGGGCAAAGGAAAAGGAGAGGGCCGGGCTTGAAAAACAGGTGGCGGAAGCTGAGAAACAGTATAAAAAGGACTTTGAGGCTCTCCTGGCTGCCGATGATGCCGTGGGAGAGGCAGAGTCAAAGTACGGACAGAGCGGGGAAAAGGGTGAAAAGAGCGGCGACAGATTATTAAACCGCGAGGATGATAACAAAGGAGAATTTAAGAGTAATCTGGATACATACGCTGTGGCGGGGGAAAAGGGCGGTGAATTTACGGCTGCCGGAATAAATGCGGTAGTGGGTACGGCAGGCCTTTTAAGCGGCCGCCGGGGAAGTAACAGCTGGCATCTCTCCGACAGCAGTATTGCAAAGGTGAGTAAATATTCCCACGGATATACAGCATCGGCGATCTCCGGCCTGGGACACGCCATGGCGGTGATGTACGGGATATACAATCTCTACGAGAACGGCGCTAAGATGCACGCCGGGGATAAAGCCAGGGAAGTGGCGGAAATGCTTAGTTCCGGCGCGGATTCCTATATATCCTACAGAACCGGTGTGGAGCTGGTCGGAAAATATGCACGCAGTGCCGGAGAAGTGAAAAAAAGCAGGGCAGTGGAGGTGTCCGGCTCCTTAAAAACCGCAAGCTTTGTCACCTCAGGGGTCGGGCTTATGATAGATACCTATAACCTGACAGCCGGGGTTCTGGATTGCAATAACGCAAATAACGCAGCGTACTATCTGGATAAAAAGCTGGAAAAAGCAAAGAGCCTTAAGGATGCTCCGGAAAATGAGACAGAGGAGCAGAAGGAGGAAAGGCTTAAAAAACGGAAAGAAGCGAGATATGACAGGGACATGCTGAAGCTTGCAGACCTTATGTCCGGACACAAAGTCAAATATTCAGGACTTCAGGCCATAACGAACATTTCAAGCATGCTGGGAGTCACGGTACCCGGCATAGGTGTTGTCTTAAGTGCGGCGGGAGCAGTTGGGGGCATCGTGGTCAGTATCTTAAATGCCGTGGATATGGGAAATATACAGGAGGCCATGTTTGACCGGTACTTCCACTTTGATGAATTCATGGAAAAAGTAAAGGAAAGAATGGCCGAAAAAGGCCGGAAGATACATGATGAAAAGGAATACAGGAACCGGATGAGGAGGAAGCTCGCTGCTGCGGCAGGCTATGGCGATATGACGGCAGCGGCGGACCAGATATCAAAAAGATATGCAGACCAGGTCTGTGAAAAGCTGTTTTCCGGGAAAGAGGTTTTGGAGGAGGATGAGAAAAAGGGCTATATTGAGTTAGTTAAAGCATTCGGGCTGCCCTATGATGAGGAAAAGAAGATACCTGATGCGAAGCTTCTTGCAAGAAGGATGAGCGGACGATAGAGGATAAAAGATCAAGGGAGGATCTTAAATGGACAGGAAAACAATAATGAATGAGAGGCATTCGGCTCTGGAGGCCCTTGAAGGGCTTCTGCAGGAGGAGCTGATCGCTGCAAAGCTCAATGCTGCCGGTGACGCGGGCGGAGTGGAGGTGCTGACGGTGATCTTTCCGGAGCTGGGTCTGGACGGTGACGGGGCGGTGGGAGAGCTCTTTTTTCTCCCTGTATTATCAGAAGACGCGGCGGTACAGCATTTTAACACTGTCATAACTATTGCCGGGGATATTGACGAGGAGCAGCTCCCCCTGCTCTATGAGGCGATATCATACATCAATTTCCGTCTGCCCTGCGGGGCCTTTGCCCTTGACAGGGAGACCCTTTCCCTGGTGTTCAAGCTGTCCGTTCCCCTGCCAATCGACCTGAAAGGTGATGACCTTCTTAAGGAAATGAATATCTGTTCCGGCAATGCTGTGGCGGTGGCGGACCGGCATATGGATATCCTGCTTAGGATGACAGAGGGTGAAGCCGGGATGGAGGATGTGACCGCGGCGTGGGGAAGCTGACCTTAAATAGCGTGGCTCTCAGAATAAAGCGGGTATAGATATTAAAAGCTCCGGACAGTAAAATATTCCGGAAAATATAAAGAAAAGGTGGTAAGGCATGAACCGAAAAGGATACGAAACGATCATATTTTTAACCTATTTTGCCATGGCGGCGGTATGTGTGCTCCTGAATCTCTCCGGCAGCGGAGGGGGGATGTCGAATCTCATAGTCAATTTTGTGATGTTCATAATAGTCGGCGTCATATTCACGGTATGCATAACAGGGAGCCTGTGGCCTGCGGCAAACATCACCTGGGACCTAAACCGGGTCTCTGACAGAATAGAGGATGACGCAAAGCACACCCATAAATTCCTGTGGGAAAAATACAAGGATCTGCAGGAAGAGCTTTTCAGGGACAAGATCTTAAAAGAAAGATTCAGGGATTATAAATATGAGCTTGAGCGGATAGACCTTTCGGATCAGACCTATTATAAGAGTGATATCGGTGAATATATCGGGTTTGATCTCATTGACAGCGTGATCCACAGGGAGCAGCTCTCACAGGTGGCGGGAGCCATGACGGGACTTGGAATCCTGGGCACCTTTATCGGACTGACCCTGGGGCTTCAGAACTTTAATACCGGCACCACTGCAGAGATCACGGGCAGCATAGAACCCCTGATGGAGGGAATAAAGGTGGCTTTCCACACCTCCATTTACGGCATGGTCTTCTCCCTGGTATTTAATTATGTATTCAGAAGGAGAATGGGAGAAGCCGAGGACGCTGTCCGCCGTTTTTTAGGTGTATATAAGAAATACGTGATGCCCGATACCTCTGCGGAGGGTGTCAACCGCCTGATGGAGCTTGAAAAAGAGCAGACAGATGCCATAAGAGGGCTTTCAAACGCAGTAAAATACGGTTTCGCCGATTCCTTAAAGGAGGTGCTGGATCCCCAGTTTGACCGGCTGAACAGAACCGTAGAGGGCTTTGCCAATATGGCCACCAGAAACCAGATGGAGCAGATGTCAAGGATCGTGGATGTCTTTATCGCCGAGATGAACAACTCTCTCGGAAAGCTCTTTACAAATCTGTCGGATACCATGAACAGGACCCTTATACTCCAGAGCGAAAACGAAAAACAGGTTAAGGAGATATACAATAAAAACCTGGGGACAGCCGAGAATGTGAATGCCATTTCCACCCAGACCAGGTCTGTTGTGGCCTCCCTCCGGCAGTATGTGGATGAGGTACAGGAGCTGGAGGGCACCGTGGCAAAGGAAACGGAGCTCTTAAAAAAGCAGGGTGACCGGACTGAAAAGCTGGTGGAGGCTTTCCCAAGGGAAGTAGAAGAGACCTTTAAGATAATAAATGAGAATTTAAGAGCCGTGGAGATACATTTCCGGGATACTGTAAACGATATCAACGAGACTCTGGACAGAGTGCCGGGAACCGTGGATTACTCATATAAGAGCCTGGAAAAGGCCTTGAAAGAGGTTTCAAAGTCAATGGATGAGTTTTCCGATACCCTGCGTGAATTTGAAGCGCAGTTAAGAAAGCGCAGGTAAAGCCCATGAGAAGAAGGGGAAGTGAGGAAACTACATACTGGCTCTCCTATTCCGACATGATGGCAGGTCTTCTTCTGGTTTTCGTGATCATCATAGCGGTGTCCATGCTCCATGCCAAGATACAGTATGATGAGAAACAGAACGAGCTCCTGGGGAAGGAGGAGGAGCTGCTTGTGAAGGCGGATGAGCTGGATAAGGAGCGCACCATAGTAACGGATCAGAAGTCGAAGCTTGACGAGCAGGCAAAGATGCTGAACGCCCAGGAGGAAGCCTTAGCGGAGCAGGGAGAAAAGATAGCGATTCAGGAAAAGACCTTAAAGGAGCAGCATGAGCTCTTAAACAAGCTGGAAGCCCTGATGAGCGAGCAGCAGCAGAAGCTTGACGACATCATCGGTGTCAGGGCGGAGCTGGTGGAGGACTTAAAAAATGAATTCCAGGATTCCGAGCTGAAGGTCAAGGTGGACGAGAAGACCGGAGGCATTACCTTTGATTCCAGCGTATTATTTGAATACAACAAATCAACCCTTACCGATAAGGGCAAGGAGTTTCTTGCGGAATTCCTGCCAAGGTACGCGGATGTGCTCTTAAGCCCCAAGTATAAGGACAATATCTCCGGGATACTTATCGAAGGACATACGGATACCGACGGAAATTACCTCTTCAACCTGGAGCTCTCCCAGAAACGTGCCCTTGCGGTGGCGGAATACTGCCTGAACGAAAAGAGCGAAATACTGCCGGAGGGCCAGCTTGAAGCCTTAAAGGAGCTGGTGTCGGCCACTGGAAGATCCTATATGAACCCGGTATATGACGAGGACGGGGAGGTGGATATGGAGGCCTCCAGAAGGGTTGACTTCCTATTCCAGCTGAAGGATGAGGAGATGGTCCGGGAGATGATAGAGATACTGAGCCAGGAATAAAAACGGAAATACCGCAATATAGTGTCTGTTTTGTGTCTTTTGCCGTAATATAATCTAAAATGAATTTTACCCTCTTTTTGGAGTTTTCATTATATTTTTCAAAGGAATGGAAATGATATGAAGATAAAGAATACCTTAAAAAAGCTGATATCTGCCGGATTTACCGTTATGACGGCATCACTTTTCCTGAATGCCGCTGCTGTGGCTGCAGCCGATGGCGCCAATGCTAAAAACATGGATACCATAATGCTTGGCACAAACGAGATGGCAAATCCCACACCTCCGGACTCTTTGGAAGACAAATGGCATGGCAGTTTCGTTTACTTCGGGAAGTACGGTGACGCAAGCAGCGGCTTTAAGAGTGTAAAATACAGGGTTCTCAATAGAAAAAAAAGAGTTGCCGGAATCAATGGTGTAGTGAACGCTGCATTTCTGGATTGTGACTCATGTCTTTTTCCGGGTTCATTCAATTCGAGCGAGGCAAGATCGAAAGAAACGGGCAACAAATGGGAGGGAAGCCTTCTGCAGAAGCTGCTTAACAAGGATAATCATTTTTACGGAAACAGGGAATATTTTACCGAAGCTGAAGAACTTGCCGTTGTGAAAACCCAGATTGCTTCTACGATGGTGAAAATAGCCACGAATGGCGGCTATATCTCTGATTATGAGCGGAGAAGATTAAGCAACAAAAGAACAATCGAGGATTATTATACCGGAGATTACTTTACGGTTCCTGTGGATTTCAACTGGTTCTTCTGCCTTGATGCAGCGGATACTTATGATGAAAATTACGGATACCTGAGGCATTCGGGATACGGAAACTCCGGTTCTGCATATTCAAGGGGAAAATCCACATTTGATGGCAGACGTTACGGGGATTGGTGGCTGAGAAATCCTTTCTTTAACGATAATAACGCCAATGATCATACAAAAGCAGGTATAATAGGCCTCACCAACAGCTACGGCAAAAGCACTACCCTGGGTCGTGAGGTTTCGAATCAGTATTATGTTTCTCCCGCCTGTAATATCGATCTGGATAAAGTGCTCTTTTCCTCGGTTGTTAAGGGTGAAAAGGGAAAGGCTGATGCCGAGTATAAATTTACCATGGTGGATGACAACATAGAATTTGTTCCGCTTCACATGTACAGGATAGATAATACGATGTATGTCCCGTACAGCGTGAGAGGCTCCTTAAGTGCCAACGCAACCAATCTTTCCCTGCTGGTGCTTGACGGTGAGTATAAGCCTGAAAAAAAGGATGAGTTACGTATAAAAGAATATCAGCATATCAGCCAGGAAGAGGGAACGCTGCAAAACGGTATAGTCACCTTTGATATTCCGTCCAAGGCTTCAAAGAATGATGGTGTCTACATTATCGCGGAGGACATCAATGAAGGGAATCTTACTGATTATGCCAGTCCACCGGTGAAGATAGAAATTCCTGAGCCTGATACAACGGCCGCAGTTCTGGCAGGGGACATAGCGAGACCGGTGGCTGAATTTCCCTTTGATCGCGAGGCTGCAGTCTATTCCATAGGGGGTGATAGTTCGGAGGATCCCACAGCAACGGTGGAATGGAAGGATGGAGACGGGAATATTGTCTCTGAGAATGCGGTTGCAGAGCTGAATAAATCCTATTATCTTACGGTAAACTTAAACGGAAATTTCCAGAATGATACGGCAGTTTATTTTCAGAACTGTGATGGTCAAAGCTATATCAGGGGTCCCGAAGGAGAAGATGTTACCCATATAGATATCAGCCGGGTTTCACAGGGATGGATAACCATATCCTGTGATGCCGTTACACCCATAAAGAGAAGGATAGTATCCGTTTCCGGTCCGAATGTGGATAATATTCCGGGTCTGACCGAGGATGGGATGTTTATTGAAAACCTCAATCTGACAGATGCGGACAAGGTTAAGGAGGCACTTAAAAACGCGAATCTTAAGGCGACAGCGGTGAAGGAGGGAGTAAGTCCGATCCAGAGCAATAACAATCCGGTGGAGATTCCCATCGGACTGGATCATTGGGAGGTATTTCACTATGAAGATGGAGAGCCTAAAGAAGGATACAATCCCGAGTCAAACGGGCTGAATTATTTCCGCTGGACATTGCACAGCGATGATTATTCTCATTATGAAACCGACATCAGCATGACGGGCGTAGTCAGCATAAGGAATCACGGGGCAAAGATCAAAACAGTAAAAATAACAGATTATACGGAACCCATAATCGACGAAGAACTCGATACCAAAGTCAGGGTAGACGGGGTGGAGGCCGATGACGATGTGGATTATCCGCCTACGCTTATCTCGTTTGAAAATCCGGATGATCAGGAAGTGGGGATCGAATGGTATGCCTCGGATGAAGGTTATGGAAGCAGGGAGCTGGAAGCGGGTACTGTTGCAGAGTATAATTATGAGTATTATCCGACTATTCTCCTGAAAGCAAACAGTGAAAAAAAGTATCTTTTTGACGAAGAGTGTCAGGTATACGTTAACGGATACTTTCTTGATGAGAGGTCTTCTCTGGCTTATGAAGACCAGCTGTGGATCTTCCCTGATTACCATTCTTTTCCGACAGAAAAGGTTCTGGAGGTGGAGCTTGGTGCAGTAGAAGAACCTGTGGGAGGAACAGCGCTTCCCGCCGGACTGCCGGCAGCCACGCCCTATGACGGCTGTCTGTCTACGGGAGACAGGGTGGATTTAAGCTGGACAGACCCGGATGGAAATGAGGCTTATGAAGCCGGCTGGAACAGGGATTATACGGTTTCCGCTTCGGTTTCCCTTAACAGGGGATATGAGTTTACGGAGGATACTGTTGTAAAGGTTGACGGAAAGAAGCTTCCAAAAAAATCGGTAAGCTTAAACAGGGCCGGAATGTATGATTCAATCCTTAAGGTGGAGCTTGGTTCATTCAGGACAGAAACAGAAAAGATAAGGGAGATCAGGTTTAGCGGTTTTGAAAAACCGGTGGCGGGAGAAGAATTGAAAAGGAGCCTTTCGGTATCCGTTCCGAATGGCGATCCCGGGATCGGGCCTTCTGTCAGTCTGGACTGGTTTGATGCTCTGGACGGAAGTTCAGCGGAAACGGCGGGCTGGAACAGGGATTACAGGGCTGAGGCGACGGTATCAATTAACTCCGGGTATGAGTTTACAGAGGATACAGTTGTAGAGGTTGACGGGAAGAGGCTTCCCAAAAAATCGGTAAGCATAGAAAAGGTTGGAATGTATGATTCACTCCTTAAGGTGGAGCTTGGTTCATTCGGGACAGAAACAGGAAAGATAAGTGAGATCAGGCTTAGCGGCCTTGAAAAACCGGTGGCGGGAGAAGCGTTGAAAAGGAGCCTTTCGGTATCCGTTCCGGATGGCGATCCCATGCTTAATCCTTCTGTCAGTCTGAACTGGGTTGATGTTTTGGACGGAAGTGCGGCGGAAACGGCGGGATGGAACAGGGATTACAGGGCTGAGGCCACGGTATCGCTTAATTCCGGGTATGAGTTTGCTCAAGAAACGGCTGTTACCCTTGATGGAGAGGTACTCCCGGATGATTCAGTGAACATAATAAGTGACGGAGAGTATGCTTCCCTCCTGGAGCTGGATCTTGGCACATATAACAGTGAAAAAAGGACAATAAGCACGATCACGGCACCGGATCATCCCGCTGTATTTGAAAATACGTATACGGCAGATACAGTTCTTTTGTCCGATGAGCTCGGTAAAAGCGCATGGCTTAATTTTGAAGGGGATAAAGAGCCTTTGACAATGAGCTGCAATGTTATATGGAGTCTTGCAGGCAATGCCTATGACGATTCTGATGGGGCTGCGAATTCTTTTTACTGGCATATAGATGAGGGACAGCTGAAGCATTATATTTATGATGTGGAAAGTATAAGTACCGACGGCTATGTCAGTATTGTTAACAGGAGCAGCTCTGAAGAGGAGTCCCCGGTTACCCCTCCTGCTCCTTCAGTCCTGCCCGACTCTGATGTAAGCAGCAACCGGGTCAGCATATCCGAGAATGTCCTTGGAGATATATATGAAATAAACTATGAAAAGACTGTATCGGGAAACGGCAAAAAGCATGCGGTTGCGGGAATGAATGCGGATGGCACCCTCTATAAGGCCAAAAACAGCAAATCAAAGCAGTATGATATAGGTTTGAAAGTATACAGGAACGGTGAATTTGTAGAACCTTCAAAATATAAGATTGTCACAAAGAATAACAAAAAGGCTTCAGTGTCCTCTGACGGGGTAACGCATTTAAGGGGAGACAAGCTGCCGTATTTCATTATTAAATTCAAGGGCAAAGAGTATAAGGAAGTAAAAAAGAGCTTTAAGGACAGGAAGTATTCATTTGACATAACCCCTGCCCTACTTACAAAGGAAACAGTGGCTTTCGGGCAGAAGAAGTCCGCTTCTGACGGCTCGGTGGTGTTTAAGCGCGTTACCTATACATCACCTGATTCGGGAAAAGTCATTAAGCTAAAGTACAACAAGGATTTGGAAAAGACGGATTATGTGACAAGACAGGATCCGGAAACCGGAAAGATACTGTTAATTGGAATGAATGATTATTACGGCACAGTTGCCGGTGACTGATACAATTCCCGGAGTTCCGGAAAACCGCTAAGGATTTGAAACAGTATTGACAGGGAGCAATTCAAGAGGGAAGAAAGTAATATGGATAAAAAGATAGTAAAGAAGTATATGATCGCCGGAATTCTTACCGTGGCAGCCGCCGTTTTTTCCATAGGCAGCGCAGCCTTTGCTGAAGAAGGCATCCCTGAGAAATCGAAGGATACACTGTTACTTGGCAGCAGCGGAATGGCCACACCAAAGGTTCCGTCAGGCCTTGATGCACCCTGGGAGGGAAGCTACGTATACTATGGCAAACACTATGATTATAACACATCGTCTTATGGTTATTTCAGATACAGGGTACTGGCTCCCTCCACGGACGAGTACACCAAGGGAAAGGGGATAAAGACTCTGTTTCTGGACAGTGATGTTTTACAGTTTTACAGTACATTCTGGAATTCCAACGATTATACCTGCAATAAATGGGAGGGGAGCTACGCCCAGTATCAGCTGAATAATGAATCCCGTACGTTCAGGATGAGCAATATTTCTGATTCCGAGTTCCGTGCCATCGCAGACAGCAACAGGGAATCCCAGAAGGTAATGGGAGCGGGAAGCGGAGGACCGATCCCCGAACCGTTGGTCGAGGACTATGGTGATATAAATGAAAACGCTATCTATACAGTCCCTCTCAAAAATGAAAAGGTCTTTATGCTGGACATTGCGGATGTGTTTAATGAAGCATACGGGTACATAAAATGCCAGAAGAAGTCGGATAATGAGAGTGCCATCTGCAGGGAAAAGCTTTATCACGGACAGCAAAGGACGTTCTGGTGGCTACTTAATCCCAGAAATGAAAAAAGTATGTATGTAGCAACGGTGACGGATTATAACAGGGGAGGCCCGATTTCCGGCTATGCGGTTACTACCAGAACAGGAGGTGTGAGCCCGGCGTTTAACGTGGATCTCAGCAAGGTGCTGTTCTCTTCCCTGGTTAACGGAACAAAGGGAGAGACAGGGGCTGAGTATAAGCTCACCATAATAGATGACAGGCTGACACTGGAGAGCCCGGACAGTACCTACAGACTGGACAATGAGGTTTTGATCCCCTATAAGGTGGGAGGGAGCTTAAGCGCCAACGCCACACAGCTCTCCATCCTTTTCCTGGATAAGGAATATAATGCGGCGGACACGGATGACATCAATATCCTGGGCTATGAAAAGCTTATGGATCTGCCCCGGGACAAAGCCGGATATGCTACCTATGATTTTACCGGAAAGGAGCTTGAAGATAAGAAATGGGGCGTTGACTATTATTCCTACATCATTGCCGAAGATATCAATGGCGGAAAGGATACGGATTTTGCCAGCGAACCGGTTCCGGTAAGGATCGATGAAAAGCTGAGCGTACCCTTTGTAACGTTATATGGTATTGATAAGCCGGTGGCGGGACTGCCCTTTGATTTTGATGCGGATGTGGACATTTTAAATTCCGAAAATATTATTATTTCCAAGCCTGCTGTGTCCTGGGAGAAAGAGGACACAACCCCGGTTGATGAAACCACATGTGCCAGTATTAATGAGAAGTACAAGATGACCGTTTCTGTTTCCGCCAACGGCGGAGGCGTATTCGCGGAAGATGTGGTAATACTGTTTACGGACTGCGATGGACGCATCATCAGCAATAAGGACGGAGTAGGGGATATTAAAGGCAATTTTGATATGTCTCTGGATAAAACATACTTTTCCATTTCGATGGAAAATATTTCTGCCCGTAAAAGGAGAATGTATTCGGTTTCAGGACCCGGATTATGGACGATGGGAGTAGCCGGAGACGAGTTTAAGAAGGAATTTGCGGATAAAGATGCTGTACTGGATCCCTTAAAGGATCTGAAAGCAATGGCTGTGCTGGAGGGAGCGCCGGGACAGCCTGATGAAAAACAAGAGTTTCGTGTAAACTGGACGGTTTCGTATAATGATGTAAACGGAGTAAGTCATGACGGGTATAACGAAAAATCTCATGCCTGGAATCTCTTCAGGTGGACCGTTGATGAAACCGAGTCCGGGGAATATGATACATCGGCGGTGGAGCTGTCAGGAATGTACAATATACAAAACGCCGGAAGCAAGATCAAAAGGATCGGGATCTCGGATTTTGAAGAGCCAAAAGCCGGAAACGCTCTGGCAAGCTATGCACTTGTTTTCAACGCCTATTCCAGTAATAACCCGGATAATAGTGATCTTTCCATCCTGGATGATCCCATTATGGAAATAAAATGGTACCGGTGGAATGATGATACGTATGAAGAAGCAGGTGAGTTTGACAGAGCGGAGTATGGATACAGTTACTACCCGTTTATGATGCTTAAAGCCGCTGACGGGTATGTGTTTGACGAAAACTGCGCAGTGGACATTAACGAAAAGGGTTTATCCTCTGACAGGAGATATGTATTTGAGGATGAAATATATATTACTCCCGGGGAGTATTATCTGGACACTACAAAGATAAATGCTGTAAGCCTGAATGGTTTTGAAAAACCCGTAATCGGCAAAAAATTCCAGGAGCTCATTTTAGCGGAGGTGTCCGAAAACTGTATTGTCGATGATGATTACCGGGAACTTAAATGGACTAATGAGGATGGAACAGGGGCTGAAGAGCCTGAGTGGAATAAGATCTATAAGGCTTCCACATCTGTTTCCGTGAACTACGGCTTTGAATTTGCAAAGGACACGGTTGTATGGCTTGACGGAGAGGAGCTGCCGCCTGAGGCTGTCACCATTAACAAGGCAGGCGGATATAATACAGATATGAGGGTGGATCTCGGAACCTTCCGGGTGGATACGAAAAAGATCACGGAAGTAAGCCTGAATGGTTTTGAAAAGCCCGTAATAGGCAAAAAATTCCAGAAGCTCATTTTAGCGGAGGTATCCGAAAACTGTATTGCAGATGATTATTACCGGGAACTCAAATGGACTAAAGAGGATGGCACAGGAGCTATAGAGCCTGAGTGGAATAAGATCTATAAGGCTTCCACATCTGTTTCCGTGAATCACGGCTTTGAATTTGCAGAGGACACGGTTGTATGGCTTGACGGAGAGAAGCTGTCGCCTGAGGCTGTTACCATTAACAGGGCAGGCGGATATAATACAGATATGAGGCTGGATCTCGGAACCTTCGGGGTGGATACGGAAAAGATCGCGGAAGTAAGTCTGAACGGATTAAAGAAGCCTGTGGCCGGAGAAGCCCTGCAGAAAAGCCTAAAGGTTTCTGTTTCAGATAACTACAGAACAGCCCGCGTTACCGCATTCCTTAACTGGACAGATGAATCCGACGGAAGCACTGTACTTGATGCAAAGTGGGAACGGAGCTACAGGGCAAGGGCAACGGTTTCGGTGAATACAGGCTACGAATTTACTAAAGACACTATCGTAAGCCTGGATGGTGAAACACTTTCTCCTTCCTCGACAGGCCTTGTGAAAAACGGGGATTTTGATTCCGGACTCCTTCTTGACCTGGGCTCTTACAGCACCGTAAAGAGGCGGATAAAGCGTATCACGGAGCCTTACTATCCGGATACCTTTGAAAAGGAATATACGGCGGATAGTGTTCTTTCGTCAAATGAGCTGGGAAGAAAGGCAGTATTGCACTTCGAAGGGAATAAAGAGCCCCTTTCAGTCAGTGCGGATGTGATCTGGAGCCTGGAGGGCACCTATGATGCGAAAAGCGGAGCGAATAACAGCTTCTACTGGAAGATAGATGATGAGGATCTTCCTGATTATGACACGGATGATATATACACTGACGGCTATGTTCAGATACTTAACAAAGGCAGCGGTAAAGGCGAAGACAGCGAAGACAGCGGAGACAGCGGAGACATTACCCAGGTTTCCGGTAATACCGTAAGCGACAACAAGACATCGGTATCCGTCAATGTCATGGGAAACCTGTATACTGTGCGCTGGGATAAGACGGTTTCCGGAAACGGCAGACGGCATGTGGCCGTGGGAATGAAGGAAAACGGAACTCTTTACAAAGCGAAAAACACCAGCTCAAAGCAGTGTGATATCGGTGTAAAGATATATCTTAACGGTGAGTTCGTGGATCCCTCCGAATATAAGCTGACAACAAAGAACAACAAGAAGGCCTCCGTGTCCATTGACGGCATAAATGCCATAAAAGAGGACAATCTCCCTTATTTCAAGGTGAAATTCAAGGGAAAGAGGCATAAGAACGCAAAAAAGAGTTTCAAGGATAAGAAGTTTGAGTTTGGCATAACCCCCATGCTTCTTACCCCGGAGAATGTGACCTTTGGGGAAATAAAACAGGACGACAACGGTGAAGTGAGGTTTAAGAAGATAACCTTTAATTCAAATGAGATCGGAAAGATCGTTAAATTAAAGTATAACAGCGACAGAAACAAGACAGATTACGTTATCGACCAGAGTCCGGATAGCGGAAGCATCTCCATTACGGGGAAAAATGACTACTACGGGACTGTTTATTATAAGAAATGATGTTCAGAAACGCAGGATTATGAACAGACACGAGATGATTTAAGCGGAAGTGAGGGTTGACGGCATGTTAAAGAAAAAATGGAACAGTCTGAGTTCACTCAGGAAAAAAGCATTTACGGTTACTCTTGCCACTGCTGTGGTAAGTTCCACCCTGAATATAGGGAGCTATGTGGTAAGTGCCGACAGCTCCATGGAGGGACGCTATATCACCGCGTTTGAAGAACTGCCGGATGATGTGGCTTACCAGTTTATTCCCGTAGGAGCCCCGGAAAGCGATATCTACTTCCCGGATGAGCTGAATGTTACCCTTTATTCCGAGGAGGCTGAAGAGGAAGAGCCTTCAGAGGAAAGGGAAGAGGAAAAAGAAGAAGAAAAGAAGGAAGAAGAGAAAGAAGAGGAACCCTCAGGGGAGGAATCCGGGGAAGAGACTCCCACAGAGGAAGTGAAGGAAGAGGAGAAGCCCTCTGAAGAAAGTGAGGAAAAGCCCTCAGAAGAGAAATCCGATGAGGAAGAGGAAAAGCCCTCGGAAGAGAATTCCGGCGAGAAAGGGGAAAAGCCCTCGGAAGAAAATTCCGGTGAGGATGGGGAAAAGCCCTCGGAAGAGAATAAGGAAGATACACAGAACGGGGACTCCGGCAGCGATGAAGGAAAGAACGGAGAAGAAGTAAAGGAAGAAGATAAAATCGGGTCCGGGGAAGAGATAAAGGAAGAGCCTGAAGAAGAGGTAAAGGAAGAAGAAAAAGAAGAGCAGAAGGAAGAGGTAAAGGAAGAAGTTAAAGAAGAGCCTAAGGAAGAGGTAAAGGAAGAAGTTAAAGAAGAGCCTAAGGAAGAGGTAAAGGAAGAAGTTAAAGAAGAGCCTAAGGAAGAGGAAAAAGAAGAAGCGAAAGAAGAACAGAAGGAAGAGGAAAAAGAAGAGCCGAAGGAAGAGACCGGTGAGGAACAGGGCGGATCGGGAGAAAAGACGGAGGAAGCACCTGCGGCAGTTGACAGTACTGATACCCCATCCCCTGCGGAAGATGAAGGAAGCGGCGAAGAAGATAACCTTTCAGCCATGGTTCAGGGCATAAGGAATGCTTTCCTGCCTGTTGATGTATATGCGTCTGAAAACGTAAGAGAGCTTTCAGAGGGAGAGAAAAAGACCCTTAAGAAGGTGAAGTGGAAGCTCAACAGGGAAAAGAGCACCTACGGCAGCTATTTCCAGGCGGTATTTGAGGATGATGTCTTTGTTTATGAGCCGGATATCAGCAAGTACGGCTTAAAGAGCGATGCGCCGCTGCCTGAGATCAGGGTTACCATTATAGAGGCTGAGGATGAAACCTCGTCCACAGGGGAAACAGACGAAGAAGCAGCCGGTGAGGAATCCGGGGAAGCATCTGCGGAAACAGAGGAAAAGACCGTTTCTCCGGAGTTCAGGCAGCTTTCCGTTATCGGAGGAGTAAAGGTTGGAGTAGAGGCTGACCCAGGGGTATTCCCTGAGGGAGCGGTGCTCCACGTAAGAAAGATAAGCGGTGACGCAAAGGAGCGGATAGACGAGACCTTAAACAGCGAAAATACCCAGTCCTTTGATATTACTGTCACTGATAAGGACGGAAATGAGATCCAGCCGGATACCTCTGTGGGAAGGGTGAGAGTCACCTTTAACGGGATAGATGTGACCGGAGAGGATGTAAGGGTAATCCATTTTGATAATGACCTTGTAAGCCATGAGGAGCTTAACGTTACGGTGAACGCTGCGGAAAACAGCGCTACTGTGGATGCCTCCCATTTTTCGGTCTACACAGTTCTTGTTGTTAATAGTGAGGCTGCTGAGGCTGCTGAGCCTGAAATCCTGGGTAAATCCGTAAAGGATCAGCTAAACGACTATGTAACCGCCTATACCGGAGAATATGACGGCAAAGCCCACGACAGCGTATCCGTAAACGAGAGCTGTCCTGAGGATATAAAGAATAAGCTCACATTTAAGTCAGGCTCATCACCTGAGTTTTCAAAGGAAATACCCCAGATCACCGATGCCGGGGAATATGTTGTATCGGTAAGTGTGGACAGCGTAGGGGGTGTTCTCCGCCCTGTGATCACACCCAAAGAACTTACGGAGACCATGGTGACCGTTTCGGACTCCTATTATCTGGGCACGGCAGTTGAAAACGCCATAGTAAAGGATGAGAGCAATGCTCTTGTAAAGGATGTGGACTATAAGGCACAGTACACAAACAATGTGAATCCTGGTACGGCTAAGGTGACCATAACCGGAATGGGCAATTATAAGGGAACGATCACAAGGGAATTCAAGATAATACAATACAGCGGCACCTATTCCCTGAAATACAACGGAAGCACTGTGATAGCCGAGTGGTATAAGGACGCAGTTACAGTGTCGGCAGACGGGTTTTACATTTCAGACAACCTAAACGGACCCTTTAACGAGACTTATACCATGACGGGAGATGCAAGGAACGTTTCAAAGGCCGTATATTTAAAGAACACAGCTTCTGATAACGGAATTGTAGGCGCTGTGGCAGGACCCCTGAACTTTGACGTAAACCCGCCCAAGGGTACCGTTAAGGTGAAGGGCAAAACCTTCAGTGGCCTCCAGAACGAAAAGAAGACCTTTGCCTACACCAACGAGTCACAGAAGGTGGCCATTACAAGCGAGGACACCTTTAACGGATCCGGAGTGAAGAGCACTTCATATTTCATTACCAATAAGTTCTACTCCACCAGGGGTGACGTAAAGGAAGCCGCAGAGGGCGAATGGGAGGAATATGACGACAATTCCAAGCCCGGCTTAAAGGATAACAAGCTTAACTATGTATATGTGAAGATAGTTGACAAGGTGGGACATGAGACCTACCTGTCATCCCAGGGCGTCTGGTATGACACGAAAAAGCCCTCCATCACCAGCGCAAAGGCCTCTGATATCAAGGACACCACGGCGGATCTGACCATAAAGGGCAGCGACGGCGAGAGCGGTGTGAAGAACTACTATATGCTCTACAAGAAGAAGTCGGAAAAGAAGCCCAAGGCCGCGGATGTGAAGAGCGGAGGCAAAAAGAGTGATGAGGATGACGGAAAATATGAGATCACGGGACTTACCGCATCCACAGCCTATGTGGCCTATTCTGTAGTGGAGGACTATGCGGGCAACTTAAGTGACGTAAAAGAGACAAAGATTAATACCAAGGCCAAGGATAACTCTTCAGATACTACCAGTAGCAGCTCTTCAGCCGCAGGAGGCGCAGGCTCAGGCTCCGGCGCGGGTGGCGCAGGCGCAGGTGCAGGCGCGGCGGGTGCAGCAGGAGGAGCAGGAGGCGCTGGCAGCGCAGGAGGTGCAGGCGGTGCAGGAGGCGCAGCAGGTTCCGGAGGCAGCAGCGTCAGTGACAAGAAAGCCCTGGCTGAAAAGGCTAAAGCTGACAGTAATGGGGAAGAAGAGGAAGAATCTGAGGATGAGGGAATTCCTGACAAGATCCCCTTCATAGAGGATGCGTCGGAGGGAATAACCATCGGCCGTGAAAAGACCAGCGGCTGGGAGCGTATAGACAGAGAGACAAAGGACGCTAATGCACCCGCACAGATAACAGTCAATATGAACGGGGAAACCAGGGTGCCGGCCTCTGTATTCAATGACATCAAGGACAGGGATGTGGCAATGCGCTTCCGTATGAATGATGATGTTTCCTGGACCGTCAACGGTCTGTCATTTACGGGTGACGCCCAGAATATTGATTTCAGGGTCAGGACAAATACGAAGAACATACCGTCTTCCCTTGTAAACGAGATAGCTGATGTCTATCCCCACATGAATTTAACCCTTGAGCATGACGGGGAATTCGGATTTACAGCCATAATGGGGCTGAATGTGGGAAAAGAGAACAGAGGCATGCACGCCAACCTCTATTATTACAACGAAGAGGAGAACGGTCTGGACTTTATCGCCTCCAGCGATGTGGACGGCAAGGGACTTGCCACCTTTGACTTTACCCACGCCTCGGACTACACGGTAATAATAAGGGGCGACAATCTTACTGAAAAGTCGGCGGCAGCCATTGCCGACAGGAATACCTCCGGAGGAGACACAGGAGACACTGACACCGCAGCGCCCACCACAGTTCCAAAGAGAAGTAACCGGCTGTGGCTGATACTGATCTCCATAATAAGCATACTACTCTGCGGAGTCATACTGTTCATGCCGGATAAGAAGAGAAACGCCGTAAGCTGAAAGAAACAGACCTTTAGCAGAGGGCAGCAGACGCTTAAATGAAGATAATAGCTGTGGATGATGAGAAAATAGCCCTTGAAGGTATATTGCGGGAGATATCCCATGCCGAGCCGGAAGCCGAGATAAACGGTTTCAGGAAGGGAGAGGATGCACTGTCTTTCGTAAACACAGGGAATACTCCCGATGTGGCATTTCTGGATATAGAGATGCCGGGAACAGGGGGGGTGATCCTTGCAAAGCGGCTGCTGGAGTCCTGTCCGGGGATCAACATAATCTTTACCACCGGATATTCCGAATATGCCCTGGAGGCCATAGACCTCCGGTGCAGCGGGTATATATTAAAGCCCATTACATCCTCAAAGATACGTCATGAGCTGGATAACCTGAGAAACCCGGTGGAAAAGGATAATAGGGAAAGGCTCTATGCCAGAACCTTCGGAAAGTTTGAGGTCTTTATCGGGGGCAGACCCGTTAAATTCCGTTACCAGAAGACAAAGGAGCTGTTAGCTTATCTTATAGACAGGAAGGGCGTATTATCCAGCAATGTAGAGATAATTTCAGCCCTGTGGGAGGACGACTCCCCCGAGAGCTCCCATATCTCCTATCTGAAGAACATCCGGACGGATCTTATGAATACCCTGGAGGAGAAGGGATGCGTTCCCTGTATTACCAGGGAGAGGGGCGAGATGGGGATACTGACTGACAGCATAGACTGTGATTATTACGAGTACCTTAACAATAAAGATGTAAGCGGATCGGAAAAGCTTTTCAGGGGCGAGTATATGTCCCAGTACTCCTGGAGTGAATACACTCTGGGAAAGCTCATGGGAGAGACCCTGGGATGGAACTGAGATACACCTTTTTTGCTGTTGAGCTCTGGGGAGCGGTTTTCTGCTATATCATCGGAATAAGTCTTTTCAGCTCGGGAAACGATACGGATAAGAGCAACAGGATGCTCACGGTCATGATCGGGGCGCTGGGGATAATGCTTCTTTCGGATTCTGCCGCCTGGTATTTCAGGGGATCTCCGGCGGGGGCTGCGCATATTATCGTGAAGGCAGCTAATTTTATCGCCTATTTCATGAATTTCCTGCTGCCGGTGCTGTTCTTTTTCTTCTTTGCAGGCATTATTGAAGATGAAAAGGGCAGGGATGTCCTTAAATGGATCGCTTCACCGGTGATAGGAATATGTATTTTCAGCCTTATCCTGCTCGTGGTATCGCAGTTTAACGGGATGCTCTATTTCATAGATGAGGATAATTATTACCACAGGGGAAACTGGTTTCTTTTCGTTTCAGTCCTCTACCTCCTGGTGTTAATGATGTTCTTCATTCTCTTGATCTATGAAAAGAAGTATATTTTACCGGAAAGGTGGCCGCCTGTTTTTTTCTATATCACGGCTTCCCTGGCTGCAGTTGTGGCACAGGTGTTCGTGTATGGCTTTTCTTTCCTGAACATAATGCTTATTCTGGGAACGGCCAACCTGTTTGCGGCAGAGATAAAGCTGAAAACAAGCCTGCTTGAGCGGCAGGAGAGCAGGATAGGGGTCCAGAGCGAGGAAATAGTAAACCTGCAGACCAGGATAGCTCTTTCCCAGATAAAGCCTCATTTTCTGTATAATGCGCTGAATTCCATATATATTCTCTGCGGGTCTGATCTGGAAAAGGGCAGAAATGCCATATCGGATCTGTCGGATTATTTAAGAGCCAGCATAGGTTCCATAGACAGTGTGGTTCCCATCCCCTTTGAAAAGGAGATGGAGCATGTAAACACCTATATGTCAATTGAAAAGATGAGGTTCGGGGATGAATTAAGTTTTTCCGTCATAGCACCGGTAAAGGATTTTTATCTTCCCTCCCTGACCCTCCAGCCCCTGGTGGAGAACGCGGTCCGCCACGGTATAGTACCTACCGGCAGGGAAGGCATAATCCTTGTTACCACCAGGGAAAATGACCAGTATTACATAATATCCATCTCAGATAACGGAATGGGCTTTGACGTGGACATATTAAATGAGGACGAAGGCGGCCATATCGGCATTAAAAATGTGCGGGAGAGGCTTAAAATGCAGATGAATGCCAGCCTGGAGATATCTTCAATACCGGGAAGCGGTACGGAGATAACGATAAAAGTTCCAAAAAAACAGGATAATTAATAAAAAATTTACATAAATTTAACAAAACATGCTATAATAGGGTGCTGCAATATTGGCACTTGATTATAAATCTTTTCATTATGGGGGATACCATGAGTAACAGCCAGCTTTATCCATTTGAAAGAAACCGGTACTATCCCGGGAAACTCCTCACAAGCGCGGATTTTCAGGCGGAACAGAATTATCATATTAATAAGGGACGCTTTATAAACGGCCTGATGTATGGTTCCGGAGTGGTCTGCGGACTGGGTGTGTTCAGCCTGGATGACCTTTCCATTCTGATAGAGAGCGGAGTGGCCATAGATGGAACAGGCAGGGAGGTTATCCTTGACACCTCAGTAGTTAAGAAGGTATCTGCCATAGAAGGCTTTGACAGGCTGGAGACGGATACCGCGGTTCTCAAGATCCGTTACAGTGAACAGGATGTACACAGCGTATATTCCGTAAATCACAAAGAGGATGAAAAGGAATATGAGTATAACCGCATAGCTGAAGGCTATGAGCTTTTCCTTATAGACAAGGAGGAGATTGGCGCTGATTACAGCCCGGAGACCGAATTCCTGACAAAGGAGATCCTCTTTAAGAGCGAGAACTACGTGGGAGAGGTCATGATGCCCGCCACGGTATGCAAGGGCAAGAATGTAAAGATCGTCCTGGAGATCAGGAAGGTCAGCGATGAGGACGTCCGCTTAAGCTGCCGGGGAATCCTGGAAATACCGGTATTCATGACACCGGATGACGAGAATGAGCTGGAGATAGGCGTGGAAGATGTTTCCCTGAAGAAGGGCGAAAGCCTGCGCCGTGAATACTGGGTGCGTGTCATGGATACGGATGCCGATGAGAGCGAGCTCATACTCCGCAGCGGTTCGGCTTCCACCTTTGAAGATGAGACGGCCATAAATTCCTCCGCCCACTTTTCGATCCGCGTCCGTTTAAGCTCTGCGAGCCCTTTGGAGCTGGTAAGCCGTGAAACCGGCCGTATCAATCTGGAAATGCGGAACCTTGAGTATATGGACGAGGCCATAAGTCTTGCGGAGATACATCTGGTACGCAATGCGGGAAGCTATATCATTGATGACATCCGGGATACATCCGCGAAGAAATATGTGCTTACCCCTGCCCAGGAGATAATGCGTAATAACTACCTGTCCTACTACATGAAGGACGTGGAGATAAAGAGATCCAGGGAAAGAAGAAATATCCCCGTGACAAAGCCCGAGTCCTCCGCAAAATCGGGAGAATTTACCAACATCGCCACCGGCACCCTGGAGGTTCCTCTGGGCAGAAATGCCAGGGAAGGGGACATAAGGTATTCCGGTGAGATTGCCCACGGACTGGGACCCGGGAATGTGTATGTGGAGATAGGATATAACTATGTTTCGGACGATCCCGATATGGGTGCGAACCAGAAGAGCACCATCTACGGAAATCCGGAGCTTTTCAGCCAGCAGAACAATATACTGGCAAACGTGGAGACAGGTGTAAAGGTCTTAAATGAAAAGGGCAGCTTTGTTGTAGCGGCAAGGCTATTACGTAATGTGGACTACCTGGTGCTGTCCTTCAGATGGGTAGCCATCCGCTTCCCTTCAGGAGACGATATCGAGCTTACGGAAGACTATTACGACAAGAGCATTTCCGTTGATACTCCTACCGTTATCATGGGCGGAAAGGAGAGCCACTTCTTCGGTGTAAGGTTCAATAACATGAAGGCCTGCAGCATCACCTACGAGCTTACCAGCCCCGGAAGCGGCGAAATCAGCTCTGACGGTATTTATACAGCTCCCGCCAAGGAGGGTGTATACGAGATAAGGATCTATTGTACGGATATGCCTGTTATCTGCACATATGCCTATGCCATAGTAAAGAAGAAGATGCTGGATGATAAGAACAATCACTCCGGCGCGACGGAAAATACCGGGGACAGTAATTAATGACGTACAGCTCTCGAGAAAACTGCTATACGGTATTATCTACCGTATTCAGCGGTCAGGTCAATGACTGCTATATAGCGAGGAATCCCGGAAGAGGGGATCAGAGTCTGAATACCCTTATTGTCATAAGGGATCATGAGACCGTGAAGGTTCTTATGGAGATATTCCGGCTTTGGAACAATAAAGAGGAAAGCCCTCTTCTGGAGTTCTTTTCATCAGGACAGGAATTCTGCCTCGTTTTCCCCTACCGTCAGGAAAGGGAGCTGAATAAGTTTTTTGTAGGCGAGGCTTTTTCGCTGGAGAAATGTGAGGAAATATGCGAAAACGTGATACTTTCGTGTATTGCCTCCAGCCTGCCTCCCCAGCTTCTCTATCTTATCTTAAGTCAGGAGAAGCTCAATCTGTCCAAGGATGACAGCATATATTTAAGCTATACCCTGGATCTTTCTGAGCTGGACAGGACAAAGAATGAAAGGGACTGCGCCACGGACTGCGCAAAGATCCTGATAGATATCCTGGCCAGTAAATCCAGTGAGAAGAATATAAGCTACGTATTGCTGTCAAAGAAGATGGCCAACCGGAGCTACTCACGTTTTACCGAGATCTACAGGGATCTGAAGATCGCCTCAACTCCGGTAAAAAAGAGGAGTATCATTACAAGGATCAAAAGCTTCTTCTACAGAAACGCAGACAGGCTTTTCGGAATCCTTTTCTGGGTGAGCCTCATATTGATGATAGTGGCACTGATGCTTCTTTTTTCCCATCTGGTGCTTGGCGATATACCTTTTTTACGTATCTTATATAACAGCTTTAAGAACATTGGAACGGAGTCATTGCTGCAATGAACATTCGAGTTAGGCTGATTGCCTGTATCTGCATAGTAAGCTTTCTGATATCCCTGCTGATCCTGTCCCAGACCCTGTCACACAGGGAGCATGATCCGGAATTCACCTTTGACAGTTCCGGGATAGCCTCCACTAACGGGGTATATTTCGCGGAAAACTGGGACGGAAAAGGGTATATATACCTTATCGAATCCAGCGGTAATGTTAAATACATGCTTTCGGTAGAGGATCTGGGCGAAAAGATTATAGACGGCATATGTTTATCGGACGGTAAGGTATATGCGCTGGTTCATACCTACTGGCTGGACGGAAACGATTTAAGGGCAGTATACCGCCTGTTTTCTCTCAATCCGGATCTGAAGCCCACAGCAGCCACCGACAGATTTAGTGTGGATGTCTATGAGGATGTAAAAGAATTAACGGCTGCCCAGGGTTTTGTGTATATAACGACCATAGGGAACGTCGACGGAGCCGTAAATGTCTATGAGATCCAGGTGGATGAGCTTAACGAATATTCCGCCGGTTTCAGCGCCGGTACCCATCAGGAAGAGCAGATAGATTTCAAAAAGCTTAATAACCCTAAGAACATTATGTTCCGGGATGACAGCGGGGATTATATCTTTGTTGACGCCTATTATGAGAATGGTACCCTGTTTGTCCGCAGGGATATTGATAAGCTGGAGGGAGGATTTGTTCCCGACACCAGAGTCAAGGCCGCGGTTGACAAGATCCGTTTCAATCTGATGCAGCAGATAAAGCTATATAAGACCTATGTGCTTTACTGGCTGGGAGGACTGCTGATCTGGATAGTGGTCATCATCATAGTGAGCGTAGTCCTGAAACGCAGGAACAGAATGGCCTATGTATTCGCCATTACGGAGTTTGTATTCCTCGTACTGCTGTTTTCGGCGGTGTTCTTTATACAGAATTATTACGCGAAGATTGCAAAGAGCGAGAACGGGAGATTTGCGTCCCTGGCTCTGGAACAGGAGTTTGAGCGGCTGGGTGACCTGGAGCTGGTGGATTTTGCCGACAGGGATTTCTACAGAAGTGAGGAATATAAAAAACTCTGGAAAGAACTCAGAGATTTTACTGATCAGCGTGGCAATGATGATTTCTTCCTGGATGCCTTTATCGTAAAGATC
>CAMJPM010000019.1 GCA_946407725.1 uncultured Lachnospiraceae bacterium | reverse complement strand
CTCTAATGAGCCGAATGCGTGTATCTATTCAGAAACCGGAGGGTTCTGAATAGATACGATAAATATTTAATACAGGAGCATCACAACGTTTTACTTCTGCCGGAGGTTTCTGCTCCTATAAGGCACTCGCTTCCCTTAAATCCAAACCCGTATTTATAGATTCTTTCCACCGGTATTCCCCGGGCAAGGAGGTCTGAGTCGTACTTTTTTTCTTCAATCTGTTTTAAGGCGTTTGCCACGGTGTCTTCAAGATCTTTCTCACCCTTCTTTTCATTGAAAACCTTGAATTCCATAATGACAGCCGGATCTTTCACATCCTTTGGCTCCATCACCACATCATACCGTCCGAAGCCGCTTTCCCTGTTGGACTTTACCATATAACCCGAAATCTGGTCTACCAGAAGCCCCAGCACAAAGCCGTGATAAAATCTTTCCGGTTCTTTACCGGAAGGCCGGGTTCCGCTGTCAAAGCTGCTGAAAGTATCCCGGGTAATACGCTCCATATAATTATTCATATCTTCTACATTGCCTGTGAACATGCATTTGATGAAGTCCGGCAGGTCACGTCCTTTATTAAACCACCGTTTGACAAGCTTAAAGAACATGCGCCTTACCTCAAAGTTTGTGAGGGAAAGCGTATAGGTGGGATACTCGGGATCGTCAGCATTATTAACAACATCCAGGATTTTCAGATAACCGGAGGCCAGCAGAAGGCTCCACACTGCTGCAGTATTCCAGTTAAGATCGGAAAACACGATCTGTTCATCGATCACAGCTTCAATGCTTTCACCCTTAAGCAGCTGCTCAAATGTTTCCTTTATCTCAATATCCCCCGTACGGAGGATGCTGCTTACAAGCCCGTTTCCGCTGGTGTCGGCCCAATAGGTGCCAAGCTTACCAGAATCCAAATATGATGTGATGGACCAGGGGTTATAGATATCGGTAACATTACCGAAAGTAAATCCGTCATACCATTGCTTCACTTCCTGTTTAAGACCGGGGTCAAAGCCCTGGGATTCCATGGCATCAAAGACCTCTTTTTCCGTGAAGCCAAATACAGTTGCATATTTATTTGATGTCGTAGTGACAACAGTAAGGTTATTCAGATCAGAGAAGATGGATTCCTTGCTGACTCTGGTGATCCCTGTCATAAGTCCACGCTCAAGATGAGGGTTGGTTTTGAAGGTATTATTGAAAAGCGACCGGATATATGCCACGGTTTCATCCCAGAAGCCGCCGGGCCACGCTTCCTGCATAGGTGTGTCATATTCGTCCAGGAGTACTATGGCCTTTCTCCCGTAACAGCGCTCCAGAAGGGAACAGAGATAATTTATGGACATTGCCGCAAGGCTGTCATCCATATCTCTCTTTACGGAGTTGAATTTCTCAAGGTCACTATTATCCATCCCGTCAAATTTAAGGATGTCCCTGAATATGCTGTACTGATCAGCGATCAATCCGTTGATGGCTTTCCGGGTTGTTTCAAAGTCTTTATATTTTATCCCTGCAAATGATAAAAAGATCAGTGGATAGGTTCCCTGAAGCATATGGTATCTTTCATCCTTCCAAATGGAGAGTCCGTCAAAAAGGTCGCCCCTTTTTTCATATTTATTGGAAAAAAAGCAGTTTACCATACTCATGTTCAGCGTTTTTCCGAAACGCCTTGGACGGGTAATGAGGGTTATATCATCACCACCGTCCCACCATTCCCGGATAAAATCAGTCTTATCAATATAAAAATAGCTGTTTCTACGGATCTTTTCAAAATCCTGGATCCCGATTGCTATTGTTTTTGCCATAATATGGGTTATCTCCTTTTTCCATGGGCGTTAGCTGAAGGCAGAACGGGTTATTCTGCCAGGTACGGATACCATTATAGCATCATACCTATCTTTTCAGAACCCCCTCCGGATCAGCAGGATTCCGCCCGCCTTCATAATTATCCCCCTTCTAACTTACCCAGAAATTCCTTAACCGTCATGTGACCGAAGTCCCGATATCCTGCAATCATCTTAGCGATCTTTCTCACCAGATATGCGTATTTTTCAATGGTATCCTTTTTATAGAACCTGGCTGAATAATCCATTAAAAGGTAACCATCCTCCTTATCATCAATAACCTCTATATCTAATGAATTCTGGGCAGCCCTGTCTTTCTCTTCTATCTCGATAAGCCTGGTATTATATTTTGATGTGATATTAAAATCATAAATGTTTTCCTGATACATGATACATACGGAATCATCTACCATCACCCTGGAATATTCATATCTGAGATAAGGATATTTTGAAAACTCTACACCCTTTTTAATCTGTTCCCTGATATCTTCAACGGCATCTGCCATGAGAAGATCATCCCTTAAATGTAATGCAACGGGAAGATCGTGAAACAGCACTCCGACTATGTCCATATCCTCTCTGGTGTTCCTTCCGTTATATACCCATGAGACCATCACATCACTGTCAGAACTTTCATAGGCAAGGGCAAACAGGCCTGCGGTTATATACAGGATATTTTTCCCTAGTCCCATATTTTCCTTTAAGGCATCATATTCCTTTTTACTGATATTCAGTTCAAGCTCAACCATATCCGCAGGATTGTCCGGAAGCTCAAAATCATGCTTAAGTATCTTTGTCCAGTCTGTATTCCCGTATTTGGACTCAAAATATTTCTTTGCTTCTGCCGATTTCTCTTCTTCCACCCGCTTTGACATGTAGCGGTAATAGTAATCCTTTTTCAATGCCTTTCCTGCAAGAGACCTTGTAATATCATTGGATATTATGGTCGATGAAAAGCCGTCATATATGATGTGATGGAAATCCATAAAAAAGTAGCTTGCCTCCGGGGTTGAAAAGACCCTGCATCTGAAAAGGGGGTGTCCCAGCATTTCAAAGGGCTTCACCAGGTCATCCTTCATCCCCATAAGCTCTTCCTCTGAGACCTCTTCCACTTCGATCTCCTTCATAAGCTCCGGAGCATAACGCTGCAGGACGTTTCCGTCCCCGTCTTTTTCCAATACTGTCATAAGAGCCGGGTGATTTTCCATCACTTTTTTAAGGGCGAGTGAAAGCTCATTAGCATCAATGTCCTCCACTCTCATTAAAGAGTAAATATTATACATGCAGTTTTGGGGAGAGATCTGCTGATAATTATATATTTCCTGCTGATCTCTGGTTATCCTGCATGGTATTTCCCTGCATTTCCTATCCTCTTCATCAATATCACCGGATCCATTTATTTCTTTTTTTCCATATATCTCTGCTATTCCCTTGGGTGTTTTCCCGAGAATAACATCCTCTACACTGAGCCCTTTGAAGTTCAGATCCACTATCAGCTTTAACAGCAGCAGAGAATCACCTCCAAGCCGGAAAAAGTCATCGTTTATGCCTATCCTTGGAATGGAGAGGATCTTCTGCATGGAATCACAGATCGCTTTTTCAATGTCATTTGTTGGGGAAATGTAATCAGTCAGGTAATCCACGGCAGAAGGTCGGGGAAGAGCCCTTCTGTCCAGCTTTCCGTTGGCGTTTTCCGGAAATCTGTCCAGCTTTATGAAGAAGGAAGGGATCATATAGTAAGGAATATGCTCCTTCAGCATTTTTTTAAGTCCGTTGATATCTATGTCTGTATCTCCGAGATGATATGCACAGAGATAGGATCCGTTTTCTCCGGAAAAACTGCATACCGCTACCCGGTCGATCCCTGTGACCTTTCTAATAGCTGCCTCAACCTCTGCAGGCTCTACCCGCTTGCCGTTTATGGAAACAGTATCCTTGATCCTTCCAATGAGATAATAATTTCCGTCCGAACCCTTTCTTGCCAGATCTCCGGTGTGGTAAATTCCATTTATAAATGTCCGCTCATTTTGTTCGGGCAGATTTATATATCCTCTGGTATATGGCATTTCACAGCATAATTCCCCTGCCTGGCCGGCGGAGGCCTCTTTTCCTTCCTCGTCCAGGATAAAGACCTGCAAATTTGTGGTTGGAGTTCCGATGGGCGCTATCTCACATGGCTTGTCGAGCAGCGCTGCCGTAACAGTTGCTGCCGTCTCGGAGCTGGCATAGCTGTTAAGTATACGGATATCATCCGGATCCCGCCAGATCCCGTTGGCAGGCTCTGAGCAGATATATACGCTTTTTAAATATGGTCCGTAATCCTTCATGGAACGAAACAGAGATGGAGGTATATAGGCATTATTGACCTTTTGTTCCAAAAAACAATTCTTAAGCTTATTCGGATCTTTCCGGATATGATCCGGCACAACTAAAATCTTTACACCGTTGATCAGCATTATGGATGCGATCATCACCACAGGCACAAAATTCATGGGGAAAAATACGGGAAACACATCATTTCGTTGAAATATCGGTTCTCCCTTCCAGTGGGTTGTAAAATAACAGACAGCAATCTTCCCGTATTCATGAAGGATGCCCTTGGGATTTCCGGTGGTTCCGGAGGTGTATACGGCAAAAGCGGCAGCTTTCAGGTCAAGGGGTTCATGGCCGTCAAGGGGGTCTGTTTTCAGGATGGTCTCCCAGGCACTTTTATCTATCACTATTATACAGTTACTGTCTTTTCTGATGAAATCGACCCTTTCCTTCGGATAGTCATCCTCAAGTATGACAGCGGCAGCACCGGCCTTCCATACCCCGAAAAGACAGGCTATCACGGCGCAGCCTCTGGGAAGAAAGATATTTACCATATCCTCTTTCCCAATATTCTGCTCCTTCAGATAGCGGTATACCCTTGATGAAATATCATCTAATTCTGTAACCGTCAGATCCGTTTCCTTCAATCCCTCACTTAATACCACCTTATCCGGATAATTTTTTTTCAGTTTGTCAAATTCATCGAAAACATCAAGCGCATCAAAATAATCAGTATTCATCCCTATATACCATTCACTTCCTTATGATCGTTGAGAGCCATTTACGATTATAACACTATCAGGACAATAATAGTAGTAAAGAAAAAACGCTGCGATCTTAGCAGACTTACAGAACCTGAATTGCAACGGATAAGCCATCAACTTGACAAACATTTTTTCCCTATATAAAATTTTAAGAAAACTGCTAAAGCGGCAGTGTTAGGGAGGACAGATATGAGTGCAAAAATAATGATCTTAGGACTTGGATGCGTAGGAAGATCCCTTTTGAATCTTCTTTTGGGCGAGAAGCTGTTTTCTCCGGAAGATATTATGATCACGGACTGCAGTGAGGATGCGTCTGACTACTTTGTCTCAGCCGGCGGAAAAGAGGAAAACTTCATAAACTTCGAGATGAACAGCACCAACTATAAGAGAATTTTTGATTTCCTTAATGAAGGGGACTTCCTGCTGTGCCTTGCCGAAAGAAATGACAGCCTGATCTTAGCGGGAGAATGTGTAAGCAGGGGAATCCATTTTGTTTCTGCTTCTGATGATCAATTTGATGATCTCTATGAAATAAAGCCTGTAATGTACAGAGATCATTTTCTCTCTTATAAGGAGCTCTGTAAGGAGTCTAAAGGCAAAGCCACCGGGGTACTCCAGTTTGGCATGAATCCCGGCCTTGTAAGTGTTTTCACAAAGACAGCCCTTCAGAATGTTGTGGAGATGGATGAAGGAGAGTTTGTTTCCTGCAGGCGTGATTATCTGAAAAAACTGATATCTGAAGGGAAATGGTCTCTTCTCGCAAAGGAGCTTAAGGTAAGTTCCTTTATCGAATCGGATTTTGACTACACCGAATCTGATATTGAAGAAGATCCCGATACGGTTTACTCCACCTGGAATGTATCTGACTTTAATGAGGAGATGAACGATCACGCCATCATAAAGGTGGGAACGGAAACGCCTTTAAGTGAGGTGTTGAAAAGGATCGGATTATCTGCAGACCAGGTATTATATTACAGCCGGCCGGACGGAACCCTGGTACTTGATGAAATGGGTAAAAATATCAGAACACCCGCCTATTCTCTGGGCAAAGGCTTTGAAGGCTGTGTGGATGCCCATGAAGAGGTTTTTTCCATACATGATTATTATACCTCAAGGAATGAAGAGGGCGAAATAGAGTATGCACCCACAGTTATATTTGTATACCGTCCCTGTGATCTTGCCCTGAGGTCAGTATTTCATGATACAAACTCAAAACAGAAACTGATCACAAAAGACAGGATGCTGTCAGGCGGAGAAGCCGTCGGAATATGTGTGGAGGGAAAGAATTTCAGTCCGGTCCATGTTGAAACGGCGCTTTCCTATGATGGGAAGATAGAAGACTCACCTTCGATCCTTATTGTATCGGCCTCTCTTTTTGCCGCGATACGGTATGCCATCAATCATCCCAATGAAGGAATTCTGTTTCCGGAATATACTGATCCGGAGGAGATCATTTCCTATGTATCAAAATTCATGCCGGTAACGGTCACCCGGCTATGATAAATGCTTGAACGATAACATCTTTGATGTGGGATGCCTCCCGGCGAGGGATTATCCCATATCTTTGATATGGGATGCCTCCCGGCGAGGGTAAGCGGACTATAAATGGCCCGGCTTTCAGAATGATACTTAGAGGGAAAATGGATATGAAAATCAATTTACGGTCTATAATCAACCGGATCTTACAGATCTTTATAGTTGCTTTTTTGTCTTGTTCCATTGATTATCTCATTGTCATATTGACCCATGACGATTCCATATGGCTTGGTGAATCCATCGAGGTAGTGGCATCGATTATGTGCGGTCCGTTGGTGGGGTTCTTTGGGACGTTTGTAAGCTGCATAACTGCAGACTTCCTGATATACGGAAATCCGGAATACAGCTTTGTAGCGATCTTTGAGGCATCCTCGATGGCGCTGATAGGTGTGATATACCGGAGCCTTATTAAGGATGAAGATAAATTCGGTACCAGGGAGATAGTGGTTTTCAATTTTATCCAGATTCTTGTTAATACTGCGGTATTATACCTTTCAACGCCTCCTTCTGCCGTTCTGTTTTTCGGATTTATCATTGGAGACTGGACAAAGGAAGATTTTATTGAAGAGATGGCAGACCTTGGCAACAATGCTTTTTCGGCTTGTATTTCCGTAGCACTTATAGGCACGGTTTTGCTTAAAGCTTGTACAGTTATTAGAAGGGAATTTAAGGAACAAGGCAATCTGGCCAATGCCTTCAGATCCGTACTGAAGCCAAGCTTCATCAACAGAGAGTATCGTTCCCGTGCCCTTGAATACTCCATCGGTTTTGTTTTTGCCGTTGCCCTGACAATGGTTGACGGCGTTGTTTCGGGACAGGTTCTGGGGATGGATGCACTGGCGGCAACTTCTATTATGTTTCCCCTTGTTTCCTTAAGTACATTTATTTCCACTTTTATAACCTCCGGCTGTTCAAATCTCTGTGCCATAGCCAAGGGAGAAGGTGATTATGAAAAATCGGGAAGGCTCTTTACGCTGGGTCTTTTTGCAAACATATTCCTGGGAGTTTTGCAGACTGTTCTTTTCTATTTCACGGAGGATCTGTATTTAAGATACTATTCGGCTTCAGGGCAGATCGGAACATTTGCAAGAGAGTATTATAAATTTTATATTTTGGTACCCCCATTTATGGCACTGGCCACATTTTTAGATGAAATGGTCTCTTCCGAAGGGGATGATATGCTCTCCTATGCCGGATATCTGGCCTCCTTTTTCGTTAATGTGGGCGGATCCATTTTTCTGTCGAATTTAATGGGAATGGGAGGCCTTGCCCTTGGTACCCTGTTTAGCTATATCTTTTATCTCCTGGTTGTTTCCATCCACTTTCTTAAAAAAAGCAATACCTACAGGATACGCCTGTGGTTTTCATTCCGGGATCTTTACAGATTTGCAAAATATTCGCTTAAATCCAATGTTTCAGGACTTTGTATGTCAGCAGTATCAGCGGCTTTTACAAAAGCAATACTTCTGTTCTGGGGAAGCGGTTACCTGATAGCCAATACTGTACTTTGCGCCATGCTGGAAATATACCAGATGATCAAAGGACCTTCCGAGGCTGGAGAGTATCTGTTTGCCACATATTACGGTGAAAAAAACAGTGAAGGTGTAAAGACTCTGTTTGATGAAGCTTTGACAGTCTGTCTTTTTGTCGGCATAGCCTTTTCTCTTGTTTTACTTTTACTGCCTAATTTAGTACTGCTGCTTTACGGAATTGAAGACTCCCCTTTAAGAGCAGAACTGATCAAATGTATAAGGTACTGTTCAGTAGGTCTTATTGCGGCTGCTGTAGGAGGATTCTTAGGGGACTACTACGGTGATACGGAAAAACCGCTGTGGTCCTGTATGATGGTTGTATTCCGTACAGCCCTCTTTCCAATTCTCTTCTGTGTAACCTTCTGCCTGAATGGCGGCATAGTTTCCATGGGCGTGGGAATGTTGCTTGCCCAGATTTCCGCAGTGGCTATTTTCTTCGGATTCGTCCTTATCATTAAGGGAAGTGAAAGCATACCATATATGTTGGATGATCCGGATTTTGAAAAGGTTAAAATGAATTCCTTTGAATACACTCCCGCAGAATATGACCGGGTATTAAGCTGGATAAATGATAACCTTAAAGAGCAGGGAATTGAAGAGAAAAAGATAGAGGAAGCAAAGGATATTGCCCTTTCAATATTTAAGAATACAGAGGAAAAAAGCGGTAAAAATACTGTGCTTGGTGAATGTGTCCTCAGATTTACAGGAGCTCCTGAGATCATAATAAAAGATAACGGCGAACTGAACAAGCCTGATATCAATGATGACCGTCACAGCTATAATGTGCTTATGTCATCTAACAACAATAAGATCTGTATTCAGGCTTAATAACCGTTATACGATCGATCTTTTATTGAGATACAGATTTTTATCAGCACGCTTAAGGCATTCATTTACTGTATCCTTACTATCCTTAAGCTCATCATACCCTATGCCGAACTCCAGATCATAGGGCAGCTCATTTTCCTTTTGTTTTTCTGATATCATGCTTCGGATCATACCGGCAATATGCTCCGGTTTCTCATCTTCTCCCGGGTTTTGAAGGATGATCACAAATTCATCGCCTCCATATCTGCCGAGAAAAACAGGAGCTTTAATCTTTTCACAGGTCTGTCTTAAAGCATCCGAAGCAACGATAAGCGCCCTGTCCCCTTCTGCGTGTCCGTATGTGTCATTGATCCCCTTAAACCTGTTGATATCCAGTATCAGGATATAGATCTTCGAATCTTCGCTGTAGTGTAACTGCTCTATATAGCGGTTTATCTGCCCCCGGTTATTGAGATGTGTCAGATCGTCAATGGAGATCAGAGCCTGCATATTCTGTATATAAAAACACAGCCACATGATGGTACATCCAAAGCAGAAAGTCGGTGCATTAAGGACAACAACCTGAAGCATGCCAAAAGCCCCTACGCTTAAGGGAACACTCCCTATGAGCAGATATTGCCGCATCTTCTCCTTTGTATCCGCCATTCCCGCATATTTAATGGAAAGGATAAAGCCCGCCATACAATAGCATGACGGCACAGATATCAGCAGCAGAAAGTACAGATCATTGAGTTCATTGCTCTCATTGATCCAGAACAGCGGGTCTATGATATAAGCTGCCGTTATAAACAATATGGAGACCGGAACCGGAAGAAAACACAGGATCTTTTTATAAAAGCTTTTCCTGAAGGGCATTTTTTCCGAAACCGCTATAAACATGAACATTCCATATCCCATAAGGGCCAGAAAGATATAATTCGTGTAGTTAAACAGAACAACAAAAAACCGTACCTTAGGAAATGTTCCGCTCAGCATTGTTGCCCAGCAGGCATCGGAAATAAAATAGAGAATGAATGCAGTTATGGCCCGGCCAAACCAGATCTGTTTTTCCTGCTTTGTACTATATACCCTGTCTGTTATCAGGATGATCAACAGAATTATTATGCATACCACACTTGCTTCAGTATAGAAAACAAAATAATCGAATCCCATAATTACTCCATAATCGCGGGTTATTTTGTGTATTTTTCTGAATATTCTTCCGTGATATCGGTAGGAAGCTCAAAATGCTGGTAATCCTTTCTGTCAGTCCAGTCTCCGCCCCACTCAAATCCCTTTTCGATAAAGAGATTATAGCACAGATCATCTTTTTCTATCTTGTAATCAAATTCCCGTGTCCTGTCCAGATAAGGCTCTCCCGTGGCAGGCTCTATCACCTCTTCCGTAGAGCCGTCCTCATTCGTCACAATCTTATGGTAGGGATTGTACAGTGTGTTAATATCTACTGCCATCCCCAGGCCGTGTTTTGAAATCTTATTGGTATGTGATATGAACCTGAAATTAAAGCTGGAGGAGTTATTATCACGCATCATGATCTCGTCATCAGCCAAATAGTTATCCGGAAGCACCATACGTTCTATGGGGTAGCCTGCGTCATAAAGCTTTTCAAAGATCTCCAGTACATCTTCTGCGATCAGCTTATGTACGACCATTTCTCCCTGATGAATATTCCCTTCCAGATCTTTATGCAAAACCAGCAGGTATCGGAGATCCTCCCGGGGAACAATGCAATCCTCTTTATAGGTATTGCCCCTTTTCATCCTCAGAAACAGGTCATCCGATATTTCACTGACAGAAAAGCCTTCCCTGTATTCCTTAGAGCTGCTGCCTGAACCGGTATTGCTGTTTTTTTTTCCGCAGCCGGTCAGAAAAACCGACAGCACAAGCAGTATCCCGATCCCGATGTAATTTTTCAAAAACTCTTTATCATTCATTTCTTTTACCTTTAGTAATAATTCTGAGAGCCACGCCATTAAAGGTTCGCTTGCCCTTGCATCAAAGATGTGTGATAGTGCGAAGGCGTGGCACTTCCCGAAATTAAGATTTTCGCTCAAACCGGGGAAATATCATAGGATATACGCCCATTATAAGGAACATGATGACCGCATACCGGGCGGTTCTGATCAAAAAGGCCCCAAGACTCGTTCCTTCAAGGAACTGTTTGTCAAAGGGAAGCTTTAATAATTTATTTAACACTAAATATAAAACTGCTGCACCCAGCACCCGAAGGATCATTGCGGAAATCCTCCTTGTATTCTGATAGTTTACGTATTTACGTTCAAAACAGATCGCCGCTATCGCACCTATGAGACATCCGAGAGAAGTAAAATAATCGGTGGTACGCACATAGAATAATCCCGGAAGTGCAGATATAAGGAGTATCAGATAATACAGCCATTCCTTATGTATATACCGGTCAAGGAGCATAAATATGACCACCGCCGCAAAACCCAGTGTCCAGCCTGCCAATACATCCGTAGGATAGTGCATACCGGCCACAACCCTTGAAACCCCCACCAGTACGATCATGAGTACCGAGACGATCCAAAGCCAGTTCTTTTTCGCCTCCTTCGCCAGGGAAAAGAATACTGCCATGACAGATGCGCTGTGCATACTGGGGAAGGAATAGCCCTGTGCCGCCACATCCTGCGCCGCCGCATTTTTATCTACCAGAGATAATGCCTTCACCCTGTCTGGATACTCCATATAGGGTCTGGGTCTGAGCACAACTGATTTGATCATCGGAAGCCATGTATTCATGGAAGAAACTGTCAGCGCGAGCTTCTGTCCGAATTCCTTTTTCCAGCAAAACGTTATGATCAGAAGAATGATCAGCAATCCTTTCTCAGAACCAACAAAATCAAGAACCTTTGCAAAGCCTTCAGATAAGCTGAAATTTGTCTGTATCCACTCTATCAGATCTGCTTCCCATACCATATCATGTACCTTGCCGCAAGCAAGCGTATTCATCGGTGACGTGCCTGCGCGGCACCGATGGAAGTTTGAAACATTTTGTTTCAAACTTCTGTACCTTCTGTCCCTTCTGTACCAATAATTATGAAATATAGCTTACAGCGGCGAGAGCTGCCACTGCACCGTCGGAAACCGCAGTGGTAAGCTGACGCACTTCCTTGACCCTGCAGTCACCGGCAGTAAAGATGCCCGGGGTTTTGGTAGTACAGCTTTCAGGAGATGCAATATATCCCTTTTCATCAAGAGAAACAACATTTTCAAAGGAGCCGTTGTCAGGTTCCTGGCCGATGGCCACAAAGAGGGCACTTACGTTAATGTCCGTAAGCTCTCCTGTTTTTTTGTTCTTTACAGTTACCGAAGACAGCACATTGTCACCATTCAGCTTTTCCACAGTGGAATCCAGCACAAACTTTATATTTTCCTTTTCCATGACCTTGGCTGTATCCGCATCACTTCCCCGGAATTTGTCTCTTCTGTGGATAATATATACAGTACTGCAATAGTTGGAGAGGAAAAGGGCGTCAGATAAGGCCGTATTTCCCCCGCCGTAAACCGCCACATCCTTATTTCGGAAAAAAGCGCCGTCACAGGTGGCACAGTAGGAAATGCCCTTGCCTATAAGCTCTTCTTCCCGGTCAAGGCCCATATGCCTGTTCTTTGCTCCGGTTGCTATGATCACAGTCTTTGCCTCGTAGCTTCCGCCATCGGTAGTAACAGTCTTGTGATCCCCCTTATCCTCAACGGAAAGGACCTTTTCATATTCTATTTCGGCACCGAAACCCACTGCCTGTTCATAGAGGGTGGTGGCATACTCAAATCCCGAAACATGCTTTAGCCCCGGATAGTTCTCTATATCCGGCGTATTCACTATCTGCCCGCCATAGCTCTGCTGTTCAAATAACAGCACGCTGCAGCCTGCCCTAAGTCCGTATATCGCAGCGGTAATCCCCGCCGGTCCTGCTCCGATTATTATAATATCTTTCATATCTTTCTCCTTTTTTAAGTAACTGTTCAGAACCCCCACACCGCACGTCCGGGGCACGTTTTACCGCAAAAAATGATTTTCTTAATCCATTCTGCATACAAAGATCACATTCTGAAGATCATTGTCCTGTGCCCCCGGTGTGCACCGGAAGCACTTGACCGAGGTAAAAATGCTGTTTAACATGCTGTTATTCATTTTAAGGGGCATGGAATTCTCACCCTCTATGGAGGTTATGAGATTAAAACCGTAAACACCGTTTTCCTCCATATGCTCCATAATGAGCCTAAGCCCCCTGACCGATGCGAGACCCTGATCCGGGATATCCGAATGATATGCATCATTGATTATAATGTCGTATTTTTCAGAGCTCTCTCTCAGGTAGTCCATACCGTCTTCAATAAAAATCCTTAGACGTCCCGAGGATTCGGCCTTAAAATCCTTTTCCAGATCATTAAGATAAAAAAACCTCCTGGCAATATCCACTGCCAGGGGATTGACTTCGATCACATCCATCCTGATATCGGAATAGTGGCTGATCACATGCTTTGGATACTGAAATCCCGCTCCTCCGAACATAAGCATATTTCCGGCATCCGGTGCTTCATTTGTGATATGTGAAAAGCCCTTGATATAGTCAAAGACCATATCGTATTTTTTATCGTCAAAGAAAGTGGCGGATTCCCTTACTCCGTCAACTTCATAGAGCCTGGCTTCATCACCTTTGTAATTCCCGTTTTTTATGACATAGGTCCCGTATTCCGTCTCTTTCCGAAACAGTATCTTTCCGGGAGTCCTGTCGTCATCTCTGGTAAACAGATCAAACATTATATATACCTTGCGACTTTTGTCCTATCCATCATTACTTTCAAATTTTATTTCCTGCGCATAAGGATAAGGGCAATGTCCTCATCAGAAGAGCCTGCGGGTATCCTGAAATCTCCTGCGGCCAGTTTTCTGTCATAGCCTCTGGCACAGAGATACTGGTCAAAGGCTGCTGCACTGCTTATGGCTCCCGACCTTTCAAGAGCTTTTGCCACCGCCATTGAAGAAAACCCGCTGTTCACATGTATTACGGCAAACCCGGAGGCAGTCTCCGCTATTGCGGGAGTGCTCTGTGCCTCGGTTTCCACGGCATCCGCCAGAAGCTCCGACTTCTTTTTATCCTCTCCTGTCAGATCAGACGTAATGTCGGCTTTCGGCGCATCCTTAATGCTTTCTTCAATTATCTCGTCAACACTTTTTATTGTCTCTTTATCTGTTTTTTCATCAGCCTTTTTATCGGCTTTAGCTTCAGCCTTTTCATCGGCTTTTACGTCAGTCTTTTCATCGGCTTTTACGTCAGTCTTTTCATCGGCTTTTGCGTCAGCCTTTTCATCGGCTTTTACGTCAGTCTTTTCATCGGCTTTTACGTCAGTCTTTTCATCGGCTTTTGCGTCAGCCTTTTCATCGGCTTTTACGTCAGTCTTTTCATCGGCTTTTACGTCAGTCTTTTCATCGGCTTTTGCGTCAGCCTTTTCAGTAGAGACTTCCCCCGTAGCTGCCTCCGCAAAGGCAGTTTCACCGGACACGTCCTCTTTAGCAGCCTCAGACAAAGTTTCTTTTGAGGGAATCTCCGGAGCATCCACTGCTATATAGGCCTCAGCCAGCACCCCGTTCCCGTCAGTCATGCCCAAAGCCTTTGCCCTCTCCCTTATTTCATTATCCGTCATGGCATGGCTCTTTCCCCCTCCTGAAAAGGAAAGGACTAAAGCTGCCACTATAAGGCCGATTCCGGCTCCCCTTAAATATGACCTGAGATTCACTTTAATCTGCCTCCCCGTTGTCATTACTGAAGAGATCGGTTATCAGGTTCACTTCACCCACGCCCATATCCAGGCTTTTTGCAATGTCCACATTGTCCATTCCGGCTCTTTTCATTTCAAGAACCCGATCATTTCTGGAAAGCTCTGTGTCAGTCTTCTCTTCAGTTAATCCACCTGCATTCTCAATATCGTTTTCCATGGTGGGAACCGGATCCGCCCCTTGGGCACCATTGACCGCATTTTTCAGCCGGTCCATACCTGATACGGATTTTTTATCCTTATCCTCATAAAGGAGCTCCCTTATGGAATCCATACCGTCATCTATGGGCTGTACAGTGTTCTCCACAGTTGCCGGTCCCTCTTCTCTCTGGGCACTCTCCCTTATGGAATCCTCCTGTTCTCTCTTGACAGCATCCGCCTTTCTAAGGGTGTTCTTTATATCCGTGGTCTTGTTTTCCAGCATGTCATAGAGGAACATGACCTCCTTATGGTTCCTTTCGATCTCCTCCAGAACCACCTTGGAATAATCGTCAATGGCCATTATCTTATCATTGGTAAGCCGGTCCAGCTCCCTTTTGGCCCTTTCCTCCTCTTCCTCTCTCGCCACACTGGCTACATCTGTGAGCCTGCCCTTCACCTGCTCGATCCGCTCATCGATCATCCGATCCAGTTTCAGACCCATGGCCCGGGAGGATTTTTTGCTGTCCTGTTCTCTGTTTCCTACCATAAAGCTTGCTACAAAAAGCAGTGCTCCCAGAATAAGGAGCACTATTCCCATTACTGTCATATCGTTATATTAAACCCGCCTTTATTTTTTATCAGAACCGTTCCGTCCTTATCTTTCCTTTTTCTGTTCCGTCCACCGTCTCCGGTGTATTCATTGTCGCCTTTTTCGGAAGAGTCGAACTTCCGCTCGTTGTTATTGGCATCATCAGCTTCCCGGACACGGCTCATTTTTTCCGTGGTGTCGTCCTCGCTGCGTCTTGCCGCCTCTCCCTGCATGACATTTACCCTTCCCTCTTCATTTGCCCTTATTTCGGCCACATTCTGGGAAGCATTGATCGTACCGTTAAATAGTATCGGACTTAAAGCCATCTGCTATCCTCCGTAATTACCTTAATTCCAGGGTTTTCAGACATCACATGTAAGGAATCATCGAGACCTCGCCGCGTTTTTTTATAAAACGGCAATAGTTGTAGGCCGTTTTCAGCAGCATGGTGGATCCCGAAACTGTAAGCCTGGTGCCCGCATAGGCCACATTCTTAACCCTGATCACCGCATCAGCACCATCCTCCAGTTCTGAAGAAAGTGCTTCTATTTCCTTCATATTTTCAGCGTAAGCTGACTGGCAGCTCATGAGCTGCCCGGACAGGAGCTTTACCTGAGACACCTGTTCCGGGGAGAGCTTCTCTCCCTTTTTTATCTTCTGCTGCATAGCTATGAGGACAGGCTGTATCTTTTTCGCGTTTTTCATGAGAACCTCATTATCCTTAGTAAGAGCTGCCATTCTCTCTTTGACTGCCGGATCCACTCCTACCTCCAGAATGGTGTCTCCTCCCATGTCCGAACCTATGATCTTCGCGTCGACCTCATAGCGCGCCCTCACATTTCCGCCGCTGATAAAGCCCTTCCTGCCATCCACATATATACCGTTTCCCGCAATGACCTTGCTGTTTATTATACATTCCGTGGTTACATTGTTACCCGCTTCCACTGTGGCATTCTCAATGTATTTAACAACCACGTTTTTTCCGGCTTTCAAAACACCTCTTTCCATGCCGTTAACACCGCGTACAACAGTTATCTGTCCTCCGGCCTCTACATAAGCACCCTCTACTACACCCTTTATCTCTATATCTCCCGACGCCTTCACCCTGAAACCGGTGATAACATTCCCCTTTATCAGGAGATTCCCCTCGTAATTCTCAATGTTGCCGGTGCTTGTGTCAACATTTTCAAGCTCCAGCACGCCTGAAACAAACACCTTGCCTCCAACGAGGCTAATATGACCGTCAATATCAGAAATAAGCTGTTTGCCGTCCTCGGACACATGGAGATTTGGTCCGTAGTTAAATCTCACGTCCTTTACCTGTCTGGGAGGGATTCTGGAACCGAACACATCATATCCGTCTTTTCCCTGTACTGCGGGAGTGATCTCTGCAAGAACCTGCCCCTTTCCACAGACGGTAACAGTATTCAGATGGAAAAAGTCCACAGAACCGTCGGCATTCACGGTGGGTTTCAGGGAGGGATCCGTGTTGAAAAGATAAGTTATTACGCCGTCACTTCCCTCTACCGGATCTGTGCCGCTCGCAAATATATAGTCTTTGCAATACTGTTTGTCGTTTAAAAAAGAATTAAAGGCTTCTTCGTCCAGCTCAGCCTTTATTTTGTTAGCCTTAAAATCCCCCAGTATCTCTTTTTTATCCACACGGGAACCGCCCTCCGTGGGAGGATAGAAACGGAAGATCACTTTCATTCCGTCTTCACTGACGCTGACAGAGGTTTCCTCATTCACTTCCGGGATTCTGGACTTCTGCAGCAGAACCTTACTGCCATCTCCCTTTTCTATGGCGTTTCGCAGCATCATAGGGCTGTATTCCACATTCCGCCTTTTTAGATAGGCCTCCAGCTCATGGAGATCCACTTTTTTTCCTTTTCCCTCAGGGGGATAGACTGCAAGATACGTTCCCGCCCCGTCCAGCATCAGCTTGAAATATCCGTTTTTTTCAGCCATAGCTTTATGCCCTTTCAGTAATAAGACCCAGATATTTTCCAAGCTTCGTCTTCATTTTCTGAAGAGCCCTGACATGAAGCTGGGATATTCTGGATTCAGAAACCTCCAGAACGTTGCTTATCTCCTTTAGGGTCAGTTCTTCATAATAATAAAGGAGAATAACCTTACGTTCCTTCTCTGTAAGCAGTTCAAGGGACTCCGCCAGAGTCTTCTTCAGCTCGTCCTTTTCAACCACCTCTTCAGGACCCAGAATCCTGCTTTCGGATGAAGCCCCTTCCCTGTTGGGTATCTCCGCTCCCGAATCCTGGAATTCATTCAGGGAAATAACATTTGTAACCGCCATCTGTGCCTGCCACTCGGCATACTCGTCCTCTGTAATACCCAGCTTTAAGGCGATCTCCTGATCGGTTGCTGTTTTCCCCGTTACCCCCTCTATATCCTTTATGGCCTGCTCTATCTTTTTCTGGCGCTGCCTCACCGTACGAGGGATCCAGTCCATCTTCCTTATCTGATCTAAAATGGAACCCCTGATACGGAGGGATGCATAAGTTTCAAACTTCACATCCTTTGCCATATCAAATTTGTCTATAGCGTCAATAAGCCCGAATACACCGTAGCCTACCAGATCATCATATTCCACGTTGTATCCCAGGTACATGCTCAGTCTTCCGGCAACGACCTTAACTAAAGGAGCATATTCAACTATGATCTTTTCTCTTAGCTCCGGACTTCCGCTCTTTAAATATTCTTCCCAGAGCTTTTTTCTGGACTGTTCATCCATTTTCTGTACCTTGTCACAGGTTCATCCTGTTGTCTATAGTTCCACCTGCTCGGGACTGTTTTCTCCTTCATTTCCATCGGAGGTCTGATCACCGGCATCCATGCCTCTGGACCTTTCTATTACCTTGTCCTCTTCGCCGGTCTCCTCCTCCTTTTCCTCTATCGTAATGCTGTCCAGAAATATCTTTATAACATCTCCCAATGCCAGAAAGATCACAAGTGCAACAAAGATTATCTCCAGAGAGGTAAGCAGGCTGTCATGCCTTATAAAAGTAAAGATGGCTGCAGCACCGCCCCCGAATAGCATTACCATTGCAGGTACAGTCCTTGTATGAAGATGAAGAGGCTTTTTACTTTCCTCCTCTTCATCTTCAGAACCTTCTTTATTTATTTCTTCCTCTGTACCTTTATTCTCTTCCGTTTCTACGGTCTTTTCAAGGGCTGCGTCACTCATATGGTCTTCACCGGTTTTCCCACCGCCTTAATAACATATTCCCCGGTCTCGGGAAAAAACTCCACGGTACGTCCGAAATTCAGACCTGTATCCGAGGCAAGGATTGGAATCTTCAATTCTGCCAGTACCTTCTTTACCGCCTCCACATTTCTGTCTCCAACGTTTACAAGGGCAGTATTATTGGAAAACGCAAACATCTTTGCGCCACCTGCAATCTTGGCAGTAAATCTCGAACGATTTCCCCCTGCCTTTTCCATAAGGCGCACCAGCTCCTTTACCCCCGTATCAGCAAATTTGGCAATATTCTGATTGCTTCGGATAGCCGTACTGTCAGGGAGCATTACATGCGCCAGACCACCGTTTTTAGTGCTTGTATCCCTGATAGCAACACCTACGCAGGATCCCAGTCCCAAAGTGGTGATGCCTTGTCCTCTTGGGCAGAGCTTCAGGTCTGCCATGCCCACTTTTATCAGATCACTCATATATGCCTTCTTCCTTGATTAAAGGATCATTTTCCTATAACGAAATACCCAGTGCTCCTAAAAGCTTGCTGTATGAAGGAAGATCCGGAACCAGGATAAAATATCCGTTAATTTCATCATCATCCGTAAATGCTGTCTGGATCATAAGCATTTTGTCTCCCACCATACCGAATTCTATGGCTGGAACGGACAAAATAGCTCCGGCCATGTCTACAGTAAGATCAGGAACGCTCTCGGTGATCTTTAAATTTGTCATCGCAGACAGTGAATTAAGATAAGCTCCGGTAATTATATTACCTATCTCCTTAAGCACCGACTGTTCCATTTCGTTTAAGACATCGCCGCCTCCGGGCTCCATGCCCATGGAACTCATCATTTTTCCGATGAGCTTCTGCGCCGACTTCTGTTCGAGAAGGAACATGATACTCCCTGTGATATCACCCTGTACAAGCACATAGATCCCGGCCATTATCTGGTCGTCACCGCCTATGGCATCCCCTATTTCACTGAAATCCAGAAGTTCAACCCGCGGTACCTTCATGTCAACTTTTGCCTGCAGGAGCTGGGCAAGGCTCGATGCAGCATTACCCGCTCCTATATTTCCGATCTCCTTGAGGACATCAAAATAAATATCATCAACATGGTTAAGATCGAATTCTCCCATAAAAGGTTTCCTCCGTCAGTTCATTTATTTTAAGCCATAACAAAGCCTGCTGTTCAAAGCAACAGGGGAAACCGGCATCTGCCGGTTTCCCTGAAAACAAAAACACAATTAATCAACTTCGCCTATTATGGTGGAAAGATCCAGAAGGGACACCAGGCCGTTTTCGACCTTTCCCACTCCGCTGATGAAAGACTGAACCCCGCTCTTGCTGTCGTGGGATACGTTATCTTCAATATCATCGGCTCTTAAGTTGTAAACCTTCTTTACTTCATCCACCAGAACACCAATGCTGCCGCTCTGATCCACCTTCAGGATGATTATACGGCTCTTTCCGGTGATTTCGCCCTCGGGAAGCCCCATCTTGACCCTGAGGCTCATGACAGGCACAACCTCACCTCTTAAATTTATAACGCCCTTGAAATACTCGGCACTTTTGGGAACCCTGGTGATTCTCTGCATTCTCACTATATTGTCGATATATTTGATATCGATGCCGTACTGCTCATTCCCCAGGGCAACAACTATATACTGTGTAATGTCATTGTCTATGATTCTTAATTCGTCAGCCATTTTAATCCCCCTTTAGAATAAAGCATTGGAGTCAATTATCAGTGCTACCTCGCCGTCTCCGAGAATTGTAGCGCCGCTGATGATCCTGCTGGTATTGATATATTTTCCGAGGGACTTGATAACAACTTCCTGCTGGCCCATAAGCTCATCTACAACAAGGCCCGCAAGGCTGTCTCCCTTCTTAACAACGACTATGATCAGATTCTCATTGCCCCTGTCGATCACAGGTGCATCCAGCATATCCGAAAGCCTGATGATGGGTATTACGGAACCGCGGAGCTGTATAACCTCCTTGTTCTCAACAAGCCTGATCTCGGAAAGGGGGATATCCTCGATGGTCTGAATGTTTCCAAGGGCGATAGCATATTTCTCTCCGCCCACCAGAACCATAAGGGCCTGTATAATGGCCAGTGTCAGAGGAAGCCTTACGATAAAGGTGGAGCCTTCACCAAGCTTTGTCTTTACCTCAACATCGCCGCCCAGCTGCTCGATATTACTCTTAACAACATCGAGTCCGACACCTCTTCCCGAAATATCCGTAACCTGTTTTGCCATGGAGAAACCGGGGTCAAAGAGGACATCAATAACCTCTTTGTCATTCATCTGCAGAGCCTGATCCTCAGGAATAAAGTTCCTCTCAATGATCTTCTGCCTGACAGCTTCCACATCTATTCCGTTACCGTCGTCACCGACCTCTATAATAACGTTGTTGCCTTCCTGATAAGCATTTAAAAAGATGGAACCGGTTTCCGGCTTTCCTCTTCCGCTTCTCACCTCAGGGGACTCAAGTCCGTGATCCGCACTGTTACGAAGGAGATGCATCAGAGGATCTCCTATCTGGTCAACCACGGTACGGTCAAGCTCTGTCTCTTCACCTGTAATGGTAAGCTGCATCCGCTTGCCCAGTTTCTTTTCCAGATCCCTTATCATTCTCGGGAATCTCTGAAGAGCACTTTCAATAGGCACCATTCTGACCTTCATGACGCTCTCATGCAGGTTTGTGGTAACGCTTTCCAGATATTCCACATTTTCGGTTATGGCCTGGCTCTCTGAATTTGACCCGCCTGACATCTGTGCCGCAGATGAAACCAGTGCGTTCTTTGCTATAATAAGCTCGGAAACCAGGTTCATCAGAATATCCAGCTTTTCTATATCCACCCTGACTGTCTGGCTTGCCACCGGCTTCTTTGCGGGAGCTGCCTTCTTTGATGAAGAAGATGCTTCCGATGCGCTTCTGTCCGCCTGGGGAACTGCAGCAGTTTCAACGGAAACCTCTGCACCGGCTGTCTCATGAGCCTCCTCATTCACCTGTTCCTGCGCATTCCCGGACGTATCTTCGACACCGTTGCTGTCTATCATGCCTTCGTCGAATTCCTCGCCCACAACCTCCTCGATCTCGGAAACTGTCTTGATAGCAGCTACGATCTTATCGATGGGTTCACCGGTAATAACGAAAATACTGAAAGAGAAATCAAATTTCTCATCCTCGATATCCTGTGATGACGGATTGCTTACAATGATCTCGCCCAGCTCTTCCACTGCCTTAAATACCAGAAATGCCCTTGCGGCTTTAAGCATACAGCTCTCTGCGATATACACCGTAAAGCCGTAGACCTTTTTCTCGGCTACCACAGCGTCCTTCATCACATCCTTCTGTGCTTCCTCAAGAGGTATCTTTCTGTAAAGCGCCTTTTCGCCTGAAGCTCCGTAATCCCCGCCGGAAGCGGCCTCTTCGGAAGCCCTGCCTGAAGCTTTTTTATTCTTTGCAGGAGCTTCTCCGCCTTCTTCGTCGTTTAAGAACTTATTCAGTTCGGCGATAATGGATTCGTTATCATTTTCACCCTCATCCGAGGTGTCCCTGATGGTATCCACATATCCCTGAATTGCATCCAGCGCCTGGAAAAGGATATCAATAAGACTGGAAGTAACTTTCATCTGGCCGCTCCTGATAGCCGAGAACACATCCTCGGTATCGTGAGTCAGCCTCTGCAGACGCTTATATCCCATGGTTCCCGCCATTCCCTTAAGGGAATGTGCCGCACGGAATATTTCGTTAATGGAATCTTCGTTTTCCGGATCCTGCTCCAGAGTAAGAAGGTTGTCATTAAGCGCCTGAATGTGTTCCTGGGACTCATCCAGGAAAATACCTAAATACTGGCCTACATCCATATTACCTTACCCCCACGTGTTTCGTGATCGCATCAGCTACCCTCTCCAGCGGAACTATTTCGCTCACAAGCCCTGTCTGCGCAATGGCCCTGGGCATTCCGTAAACGGCGCTGGTAGACTCGTCCTGTGCAACCACATATATTTTTTTCTGTTTCTCTAAATTCTGTATACCTACGGTGCCGTCAGCACCCATTCCGGTAAGTACTGCACAGCAGATCTCGGCATAAGGGGAATCCACCAATGACTCGTACATATAATTCGCCGCAGGTTTGACCCCTTCTCTCGCGGGTTCATCAGAGTAATATATCCTCATCTGATTTCCGCTCCTTCCCACCTTCATATGCTTGCCGCCGGCCGCAAGGTATACGATACCTTTTTCAAGACGGTCTCCGTCCTCTGCCTCCTTCACCTTTACCTTTGAAAGTGCATCAAGCCTTTCAGCAAGGGATTTGGTGAAGCCTGCGGGCATATGCTGTACCAGAAGTATGGGCGCATTTATGCCTGCGGGAATATAAGGGATAACCTTTTGAAGTGCTTTCGGACCACCGGTAGAGCATGCGATAGCAATGCATTTCTCTCCGGACACCGAAGGCACAGACGACCTGAGCTTAATTCCGCCTGTTGCAGGTGAAATGTGGGTAAACCCGTCAGCAGTTGTCGTGGTGACCGCTTTCCCTGTACGTATCTGGGGGACAGGAGGCTTTATCGTTGCCGCGGCCTGAGGCTGAACCGTGCCCACTCCTCCGACAAGGCTGGCCTTCGAGACAACCGCGAGATACTTTAAGAAGTGTTCCTTGAATTCTTCATCCTTCAGGGCAGCCAGACCTGAAGGTTTCTGAATAAAGTCCACAGCGCCAAGCTCAAGAGCTTCTATGGTCTCCTTTGTCCCTTCTCCTGTAGTAGAAGAAAACATCAGAACCCTTACGCTTATCTTCTGTTTCTGCAATTCCCTTAAAAGCTCAAGCCCTCCCATCCGGGGCATGTTCACATCAAGCACAACGGCATCATAGCTTTTCTTTTTCAGAAGCTCCAGGGCTTCTGCGCCGTCCTTAGCCTTATCCTCCACATGATACCTGCTGTCACCATCTATTATATCACTGGCTATCCTTCTCATGAGTGCAGAGTCATCCACAACAAGTATTTTCTTTGCAACGTTACCCATTAAACCTTTACCTCCAAGTATTTTCGGGTAAATATCATACAGAATACCCCCTTGACGTTTTCTATAAACTCCCCGGCAATACTGTTTTACCGGTTGTCGCTGGTCTTTCTCCTGATCTTTCTCTCTTCTTCAAAAATATATCTGATGATATCCTCTCTCTCCCGGCTGTCTATGCTTAAGAATTTGATACGGTTCTCATATTTTTTGCTGGTTCCCTCCTTGAGATTGGATTTCACCACTCTTCCGACTATCTTGAACTGCTGCGGCCTGTCGTCGATCTTCAGGGAAAACTTAAACAGTATCTTTTCATTTGCATCATATTGCTTACTTGATACAAAACGGGCTCCTCCGCCGCTGATATCAACTATCACGCCGTCTTCAAGGGTAAGATCCGTATCCATGAACTCCACCGATCTGGACACATAGGATTCCTTCTCTTCATCGGAAAGCACCCTGCACTTCATATCCAGTATACAGTTAAACCTGTAGTATTCCCTCCGCTGGAACTTCCTTAATCCGCTGGTCAGCTCCATAACAAGGATAAACATGTTGTTGGTCTTGTACCTGTCCCTCACCACAGAATAGCACTGATAGAGTCCGGATGAAGTATAAAAGCACAGGTCATACTCCTTACCCACCGGAAGAAGTATAAGTTTTCCTTTCTCCATGGGCATCTCTATCTCTATTTCCTCTTCAGAACGTATATCACAGACCTTTGAATGGAAAACCTTGCCTCTGGAGCCTCCCTGTCCGTCAATATCCTCCATATCCTGATCGTTGATTTTTGTTGATCTGATTTCTATCCTGTCTCCGGGCACCAAATAATCATTAAGCATTTATACAAAATTCCTCCCTGAGATTAAATTTGCAAAAAATTCGCTCATACCTCTCCTGTAAATGGTTTCTGTATGGGGAATATCCATCAGCGTATTGGATATATCCATGAATGCCTTTGCAGCCCTGGTCTGGGGATTGGAAATGCACACCGGACTCTGCTGCATTACAGCCTTTACCAGGGAATTGTCATAGGGAACCACTCCCAGAAATTCCATCTTGAGCTTCAGATATCTGTTTACCACCGTACTGAGCTTGGAATAAAGCTGTTTTCCTTCTTCAGTGGTCTCCACCTTATTTGTGATAACCTTGACCTTTGTCTCATCCTTATTGAATTTGGAATGGAGATTCAGGGCTTTAAGCAGGGAATAGGAATCCGTTATGGACGTGGGCTCCGGCGTTGTCACCAGCAGTATTTCCCGGCTTGCCACCAGAAACTCCAGTACCGCTTCGGATATTCCCGCTGCAGTATCTATTATTATCACATCCGCCAGGTTGTCCAGCTCGATTAAATTCCGGATAAGGTAATCCAGATGATCCCGGCCCAAATTTCCCATTCCGGCGATCCCCGATCCTCCTGAAATAAAGCCTATACCCATGGGTCCCCAGGTTATCACATCCCTTATGGATGCTCCCTGATAAATGAGATCCGCCAGGCTGTGCTTTGGTATGGCCCCGAACATGACTTCTATATTCGCAAGACCGAAATCGGCGTCAAAGATGATAACCCTTTTTCCCGCAGACTTAAACTGCACCGCAAGATTAATGGCAACATTGGATTTACCGACTCCGCCTTTTCCACTGGTAACGGTAATGACCCTGGCGCTGTTTGCGGACGCCACCTGTTTCGCTTTAATTATATTTCTTAGTTTTTCAGCCTGATCCAATTATCGAAATCCCTTCGTATAATACTCTGATACCCTGTTATCAGATCATTTTTCAGATGCATTAATCGGATGATTTTCCTCCGAGAAGCACCCTCACTGTCTTCTGGGCATCAAATACTTCAATGTCATCAGGTACATCCTGTCCGTTTGTAACATAGGATACATCTTCTCCGGTATGGAGCTTCAGGTTCAGCATATTTCCGAGAGTTGTAGTCTCATCCAGCTTTGTGAATATCAGTCTGTAATCAGTGAACCTGGAATAGGTATCGGCTATGTTTTTAAGATCCCTGTATTTTGTGGTGACCGACAATACAAGAAAGACATTTATCTTCATGGCTTCCTTTGTGAGATCTATAAACTGTTTCTGATTTCCCATCTGTTCGTCATTCTTCGGCGAGTGTCCTGCCGTATCCACCAGCACAAAGTCAAAATTTTTGAACTCCTTTAAGGCACTCTTCATGTCATCTTCCACATAAACTATACGGAAAGGGACATTCAGTATGTCCGCATAGGTGCGGAGCTGCTCCGCTGCCTTGACCCTGTAGGTATCCGTGGTGACAAGGGCTATCCTCTTTTTATCCTGCACCACGAGCCGGGAGGCAATTTTTGCTATTGTAGTAGTCTTTCCCACCCCCGTAGGTCCCAAAAACAATATAGCTTCTGATTCCGGGGAGTTTTTCTCTATCGTAGATGCTTCACCGAATTTAAGGATAAGCCGCTGATAGATACCGGAAAGCATGTAATCAATGGAAACGCCCGGCTTTCTCAGATGCCGCGCCTCTTCCACTATGCTGTTTACATACTTTTCCTCCACCTCATTATCCCTTAAGGTGTCCGCAATAAGGGATAAGAACTTGCTTATCTCGTCATCTTCCTTATTTCCGCCTTTTTCTTCCTTTCCGCTTTCAGCGCTTTCTCCCTGTTCTCCCTTTATCTGCTTCTCAATAAGGGAATGTATGCTGTCCAGCTTTTCTGATATGGCCTTACTGGAATCCTCTCCGGAAGTATCCTCCTTCGGATCCTTACCCACTTCAGCGGCTTTGGGCTTATCTGCCTCCCTGTCCTTTTTCCCGATGTCCTCCATTTTCATTGCTACGTCGCGGACAGCCGAAAGATCTATCTCCTGCTTCTGACTGTCGGAGGGTCTGTAAGATGGAAGTGAAGACGGTTTTACCCCTGTCTGAACCTTGTCACTTACCTCTTCTATGGCAGCGGTGACTTCTGTCTGGGCACGCCTAAAGAAACCGAAAAAACCTCCCGGTTTAACGATTCTCACATTCATGATCACCATTCCGTCGCCCAGCTCGACCCTGGCGTTCTTAACTGCCTCTTCTTCAGTTTTTGCCACAAATTTTTTAATTATCATTTCCTGTTACGCCCCTCCTGGGGCGTTGCCTGCGCACTGCCGAACGCCGCAAGGCGTTTTTTATGCTGTTATAATCCCAACTGACTGCAGCTCCACGTTGCTGTCTATCTCACTATATGATACCACTATCAGATCCTTAATATAATCCTCTGACAGCTTTTTAAAATAAATTCTGACAATTGGTGAGGTGAGAACAATGGGATTTCTGCCCATTTCCTCAAGTTTTCTTGTCTCTGCCTCTGCTGATGCCATTATTGCCTTTGTCCTGTCAGGCGGCAATGTGATATAGGATCCCTGTTCCGTCTGTTTTACGGAACCCATTATCTCCTGCTCTATGGCCGGATCCAGGGTTACCACGCTGGTGCTCTCACCCATCTGGAAGTACCTTGCACTTATGGCTCTCTTTAAGGCCTGACGGCAGTATTCCGTTAGTATATCCGTGTCCCTTGTGGAAGCGCCGTAATCAGCCAGGGTTTCAAATATGGTGAGCAGATCCCTGATGCTTATGCCTTCCTTAAGCAGGTTCTGCAATACCTTCTGCACTTCACCTATACCCAGGATCTTCGGTATGAGTTCATCCACAACCTCAGGATTGGACTCCTTAAGGTTATTGACAAGGTTCTGGGTATCCTGACGGGTAAGAAGCTCGCTGATATGCTGTCTTATAACCTCCGTTAGGTGTGTTGCAATTATGGAAGGCGGATCCACAACAGTATATCCTGCAGACTCCGCTCTTTCTCTCTGGCTCTCGGTTATCCAGATCGCCGGCAGATGGAAGGAGGGTTCAAATGTATTGATACCTGTTATCTCTTCCTCCACGTAGCCGGGGTTCATGGCCATATAATGGTCAAACAGTATCTCTCCTTCCGCCACCTGTACACCCTTGATCTTAATGATGTACTGGTTGGGATTGAGCTGTATATTGTCACGCAGACGGATAATTGGAACCACAGTACCCATTTCAAGGGCTATCTGCCGCCTTATCATTACAACTCTGTCAAGCAGGTCTCCGCCCTGGTTCACATCCGCTAAAGGTATGATACCATAACCAAACTCCAGCTCTATTGGATCCACATTCAGAAGTGAGATCACATTCTCCGGCTTTCTGATCTCTTCCGCAGTGACTTCCTCGGCCTGCTCCGCCTTTGCCTCCACGGTCTCCACCTCCAGCTGGTTCTGCATCATCCTGCCCCCGACTATGAAGATCGCGCCCATAGAGACAAAGATCACCGGATTTAAGGGCGTTGCCACACCCAGAAAAGCGATGATGGCACCTGCCATATACATAACCTTCGGGGTGGATAGTATCTGCCGCACCAGTACCGGCCCGAAATCAGCCTCCTTGGCGCCCTTAGTGACCAGAATACCGGTTGAAAGAGAGATGAGAAGAGAAGGTATCTCTCCCACAAGGCCGTCACCTATGGTAAGTATTGTATAGGTGTTAAGGGCTTCACCAAAGGTCATTCCCCGCCGCAGCATCGCCATGGCAATGCCGCCCACAAGGTTTACACCGGTAATGATAAGACCGGCGTTGGTATCTCCTTTTACGTATTTCACGGCACCGTCCATGGAACCGAAGAAGGAGGATTCTTCCTGTATCTTATCCCGTCTGGCCTTTGCCTCGGCATCATCTATGGCTCCGGAGTTTAAGTCCGCATCTATAGCCATCTGTTTACCGGGCATGGCGTCCAGCGTAAATCTCGCCGTTACTTCCGAAACACGCTCGGAACCTTTGTTTATGACCACCAGCTGGACTATAAGGAGGATGATATACACTATGGTTCCGACTATCAGGTCATTTCCGCCCACGAACTGTCCGAAGGTCCTCACCACATTTCCGGGATCCCCGGTGGTAAGTATAAGCTTTGTGGACGAAACGTTCAGCGATATACGGAATATTGTGGTGAAAAGAAGTATGGTGGGATAAAAGGACATATCCAGTACTTCCTTCACAAACAGGGTGTTAAACAGTATCGCAAAGGCTATTGCCATATTAAAGGCAAGGCATACGTCTAAAAGTGTGGCAGGCAGCGTAATGATCATGAAAACAAAGGCCGACAGAAGATACAGTGCGACCCCGATATCAAATACATTAAAGACCTTGCTTTTACTTCCTCCCTTTGCAGGCATGAATGCTCCTGTTTTTTTTATGTTTTATGCTTTTCCTTCTTTACTTTCTTTTACATTATACACAAAAGCGAGGATTTCCGCTACTGCCTGATAAAGTTCCGGGGGTATCATGCTCCCCAGCTCCACGTTGTGGTAGATCATCCGGGCAAGAGGCTTGTTTTCCACTATCTCCACATCGTTTTCCCTGGCTATATCCTTTATCTTCCTGGCCAGAAGATCCGCCCCCTTTGCCACCACAATGGGCGCCGTGGCTATTTTTATGTCATATTTCAGTACTACCGCAAAATGCGTAGGGTTTGTGATAACCACATCCGCCTGGGGAATAGCCGACATCATACGTCTCTGGCTCACTTCCCTCATCTTCTGTCTTATCTTTCCCTTGATCTGGGGGTCTCCTTCGGAATTCTTGTATTCATCCTTGACCTCCTGCTTGGTCATCATCATATCTTTGTGGAATTTCCACTTCCTGTAGGCGTAATCCGCCACTCCCACCACGATATAGAGGATTGCTATACGAAGACCCATGTCCAGTACCGTATCCAGTACCAGTCCCACACCCTCCTTGAGGGAAATATTCTCAAGGAGCAGTATCATCCCGATCTTATCCCTTAAAGTGATATATGCCATATATCCTATGACAAATATCTTTATAACTGACTTTAAGAGTTCAAAGAGCTTTTCAAAGGAAAACAGCCTCTTTACCCCGCTTAAGGGTGAAAGCTTGTTAAACTTCGGCATAAGAGGCTTCGTGGTAGGTGCCCACTTGACCTGCAGGAGATTAACGATCACGGACACTGCAAACCCGGTAAGAAGTACCGGCAGCATTATCAGCAGAAGCTGCAGTGCACATTGGTTAACATAATTACAAAAATCCCTTACGCTGATTTTTCCGCCTGTCAGCACAACCCTGGATGGAATACCCTCATAAACCCAGTAGAACAGTTCCAGAAATCTGGTTCCCATATAAAATCCGATGATACGGAGCAGCAGAAAGACCATTATAAGGCTTATGGCATTATTCAGCTCCTGGCTCTTTGCGACCTGGCCTTCCTTCCTGGCGTCGTTCAGCTTTTTACTGGTGGGCTCCTCTGTCTTTTCTCCGCCTTCACCGTCACCGAAAAACTGCAGGTTGAGCTTCAGCCGCAATTCATATTCAGCTTCATTTATACAGCTGCAGCGCTTCATACCGAACTCATAACCTCTATCACATTTGTGATCATCCTCTTCATTTCCGAAGCGATGTAATCACCCATAAGGGGTATCAGGGAGGCGGTGGCTATAAGGGCTATAAAACCCACAAAAATCTTTAACTGCACTCCCACTGAAAACATATTCATCTGGGGAGCCACCTTCGCCAGTATCCCCAGCACGGAATTAAGAAGCAGCATTGTGGCATATATGGGCAGGTATATCCTGAAGGCTATGACAAACGCATCCATGACATAGCCGATCATCACTGTGACCAGGCCTTTCGTTGGCAGCTCCACCTTTCCTATGGGTATAAGGGTCAGTCCCTCAAAGAAGGCTTTCAGTACATAGTGGTGCAGATTCGTAATCAAAAGCATCAGCATGAATGCATATTGATAAAGGGAGCCGGTAAATCCCGTCTGCTGTCTTGTCATGGGATCGAAAATGCTCACCATGGCAAGTCCTATATCCCTGTCTATATTTGATCCCGCAAACTGCAGCACATACAGTGCCAGATTGGCTACAAAGCCTATGCATACTCCGCAGAGAGCTTCTTTAAGAATCAGGGCACCAAACCCCAGTACCGTAAAATATTCCAGTGTCTGATGGGGAACCACCGCAATATATGCCAGAAAAGACAGCATCAGCGAAAAACCCACCTTGACATTCCTCGGAACATTATTCATGCTGAAAAACGGCGCCGTGCTGACAAAGCTGATTATGCGCGTGAGCAGCAGCAGATAGTATTCAAGGTCTTTTACCGAAAAATTATAGCTAAACATTCAACTACTTGATATATATCGAAAAATCCGACCACAGGCTTTCCGTAAAGGTGACCATGTTATTCATCATCCAGTGCCCCATTACCATGATCCCGGTAAAAATTGCGATAACCTTCGGTACAAAGGTTAACGTCTGCTCCTGTATTGATGTCACTGTCTGAAATATGGAGACCGTAAGTCCCACAATAAGCGAAATCATAAGAAGCGGCGCGGCAGTGGTGATTATTACATACAATGTACTCCTTGTGAGATCCGAGACCATATCAATTGTCATACTATTACCTCCTTTAACAGCCTCCTGACCCTGCCTCAGTAAAAGGTTTTGACCAGCGATCCTATCACCAGATTCCAGCCGTCTGCAAGCACGAAAAGCAGGATCTTAAAGGGCATGGAAATAGTGGTGGGGGGCAGCATCATCATACCCATACTCATCAGCGTGGACGCTACCACCATGTCTATGACGATAAAGGGTATGTATATCAGGAATCCAATGATAAATGCCGTTCGAAGCTCAGATATCACAAAGGAAGGAATCAGAACATGGTTGGGAATGTCCGACAGTTCCTCCACCTCTCCCATTTTCGCAATATCCAGAAACAACTGTACATCTTTTTTCTGGGTCTGCCCGTACATAAACTGCCTTAAGGGAGCCATTGCCTTTTCCTGAAATTCAGCCTGGGTGATCTGTCCCGCCTCAAAGGGTCTTATGGCCTGGGTATTTATCTCGTTTATTGTGGGCTGCATAATAAAAAAGGTGAGAAACAGCGTAAGCCCCATCAGAACCTGGTTTGGAGGGGCAGTCTGGGTTCCTATGGCAGTCCTTGTAAAGTGCATAACAATGATGATCCTTGTGAAAGATGTCATCATTACAAGCAGAAACGGTGCCAGGGATATAAGGGTAAGCGTGATAAGTATCCTCAGAGCCCCGGAGAGGTTACCCCTCTCATCCGTGTAGGTGATATTCAGGTTGTTCCCTACATTAATCTCCCTTAATTCCCTGTCATCCTCTGTGGTACCGGGTTCCCTTATCACCGTACCGGAATTGTAGCGGTTATCTGTGAGGCCCAGATCATTGTAAGCCGGACTTCTCTCGCCCTCCACAGTTACAGTATTACCCCTTGAAGCGCCTGTGTTATTTGTGATATTCTCCCCAGCCAGAACAGGAACGGAGAGAAATCCTGTTATGTATAAAAGAAAAACGGCTGCACAAAAGAGCACCCGTATTTCCTTAATAAGCCTTCCAGCATTCATATTTATTTCCCGTCATTATGATGAAACGCATTCCCGGCTTTTTCAAGAAGCTTCTTAAAATCCGGTGTCTGCATCACGGAAGCACTGTCCTCCTCGGGGGGTACCACGGATCCTAAAGGCAATTCACAGAGCAAGCATACATTGTCCCTGGATTCACCCAATACAAGATATCTGTCACCTGCCCTGATAAGGTCTACGCTCTTTCCTCCGGAGAGTCTGACTGTTTCCACCACAGTGAGGTTGCGTCCTGTCATCTTCTGTTTCTCATAGGAACCCACAAATCTTGTGGTCAGATATGTCATCAGAAGAACAAGCGCAAATATGCAGATCGCCGACACGAGCTCGGCAACACCGCCCACACCTGTCAAAAGGCAGAAATCCATTATCCTACAACTTTCTTAACTGCTTCCAGCACACGCTCCGCCTGGAAAGGCTTAACTATGAAGTCCTTTGCGCCGGCCTGGATGGCCTCGATAACCATCGCCTGCTGGCCCATGGCAGAACACATTATGACCATGGCAGCGGGATCAGATGATTTGATCTTTTTCAACGCCTGGATCCCGTCCATTTCCGGCATCGTGATATCCATCAGCACCAGATCCGGCTTGACCTCGGCATATTTTTCAACAGCCTTGGCTCCGTTCTCTGCCTCACCTGCAACATTGTAGCCATTCTTAGTGAGAATGTCTTTGATCATCATTCTCATGAATGCTGCATCATCACAAATCAGAATATTTTTAGCCATAATTTTTCTTCTCCCTGTAATTTTTCTATCCTGTCGGATATTTTTACCAAATTAACAATCCCGTAATATTACTTAATGATCTCAGTAACCCTGACGCCGAAACTCTCTTCTATAACCACTACCTCGCCCTTTGCCACATATTTCCCGTTGACAAGGACATCGATGGGTTCACCGGCTATCTTATCTAATTCTATAATAGTTCCCGGTGCAAAATCAAGAATTTCATTGATGGATTTATGAGTCCGCCCGAGTTCTACAGTAACTTCGAGAGGAACATCCTTTATCAGCTCGATATTCTCCTGGCTTTGCATGGGATTAATATCCCCGGAGAAATTCTGGAAAGTGGCCTGCTGCACGTTAACCGGCTGAACCGGCTGCATCATGGGCATTCCCATGCCCATACCCATCTGCGGAGCCATTCCCATCTGAGGTGCCATCCCCATCTGCGGAGCCATGCCCATCTGGGGTGCCATACCCATCTGCGGAGCCATACCCATCTGGGGTGCCATCCCCATCTGGCCGGACATATCCATCTGCATACCCATACCCTGCTGCATTGGCTGCTGTGCCGCTGGCTGCTGCGGCATTGCTTCAGTGGCGCTCTCCATAACAGGAGGGCTTTCAGGTGCTGCACTTTCGCTCTCTCCTCCCGAATCACCTCCGCCTATAAAGAAGCTGTAAAGCTCCTTGGCAAAGGGTATGGGGTAGAGCTGCATTATCGAGCTGTCTACCAGGTCATCGCCTATCTGGAGATTGAAGGAAATCTTTACAAATTCCCCCTCCAGGAATGGGGCAATGTCACCCGGTTCGCCGAATTCTCCCAGATCTACAAGGGATGCCTCCGGCGGGCTTATGTCAATCATCTTCCCCAGCATTGAGGAAAGTGATGTGGCAGCTGATCCCATCATCTGGTTCATGGCCTCTGAAATGGCCGACAGATGAAGTTCTCCAAGTTCACCTTCCGTATTGGTTCCGTCACCGCCCATCATAAGGTCGGTAATAACCTTTACATCCTTTTCTTTTAATACAAGAATATTTGATCCGTCAAGCCCGACTTTATAGTGTATCTGAACGAACACACAGGGCTTTTCGTAGTCCTGTACCAGAGTATCCCAGGTACATACCTCTACGGTAGGTGTCGTAATGTTTACCTTTCGGTTAACAAGGGAATACAGGGTTGTTGCCGAGGTGCCCATGCTTATATTGGCGACCTCTCCCACTGCATCCTTTTCTATTTCACTTAGTATCTCCCCTCCGCCTCCGGAAGAAGACGAATCGGCCGGACTATCAGAGGAAGATGCATTACCGTCATCAACAGCCATGCCGTTTAGGAGCGAATTTATCTCGTCCTGGGACAGCATTCCGTCCATCTAGCTATTCCTCCTCTCTGATAATTGATGTAACCCTGACTGCATAATCATTCTTTATAGCTCCGGGAAGTGCCGTAAATTTCCGGATATTCCCAACGTAAACATTTAATTCCTCCGCCACCTTGCTGTCAAGTCTTATTATATCCCCGGGCTGGAGATTAACAAAATCCTGAACCGAGATGACACTGTGTCCCAGAACCGCCTTTACAGGCATGGACACACGGTTTATAAGATCCTCAAGATGTTCATGGTAATCCTCGTCATTACCATTCTGCATGGTAGAGAACCAGAACTTGGTATTCAGCTTGTCCATAATGGCTTCCAATGTGATAAACGGAAGACAGACATTCATAAGTCCTTCTACATCCCCGATCTTAACATTCAGGGTCACAATGGAGATCATTTCGGTAGGAGCAATGATCTGTGCGAACTGGGGATTTGTCTCAACCCTCTCTAAGACCGGTGACAACTCCACCACATTTCTCCAGGGCTCCCTCAGCAATCTGACACAGACCACCATAATCTTTTCCAGTATGGCAAGCTCTATATCCGAGTATTCCCTGCTCTTCTCAAGAGGATCACCCTGACCACCGAGCATCCTGTCTATTATAGCAAACCCCAGATTGCTTGCAAGCTCTATCATAACATTTCCGTTGAGGGGCAGAAAATTTATTATTCCAAGTATAACAGGATTTGGCAGCGAATTCGAGAATTCCGAGAAAGTAAGTGCCTCAGAGTTCACCACCGTAACCTGCACATTTTTTCTTAAGTATACCGGAAGGTTAGTTGATAAAAGTCTTCCATAGTGCTCGAAAATTATCTCCAAAGTCCTTAAATGCTCTTTGGAGAACTTCGCAGGACGCTTGAAGTCATAGTCTTTAACAGGCCGTTCATTGGCCTCCTTCATATCGTCCGCATCTATTTCACCGGAACTTAGACCCGCCAGCAGGGCGTCTATTTCATCCTGCGACAGTACATCTGCCATTGATACTTATCCTCTCTAATCTGTCCTTAGGGCTCCGGGCATCCCGTATTCATTACGAAATCAGCCAGCTGGAGAAGGATACGCCGGTGATGAACTTTGAATTGTACATCTCCTGAAGTCCTTCCAGTATCCTCTGCTGTATGGCCTCAGTACCCATGGTATTAATCTCGTTCATTGTATATGAACCTATGACTTTGTTTATCTCGTCTTTAATAAGTCCCACCTGGGAATCCATATTGGCCCCGTAAGTCTCGTAATCGCTGTCCTTGGTATTAAGTGAAAGCGTCACTCCTACAACTGCATAGTGTGCGGTGGAATCTTCGGATTCCGGATCCACCTTAAGGGGTATGGTGAGCTGGTCCGCAATGTCATAGGGAGAGATGTCCGCTATGGAAACATTGTTGGCGGCACTGGCTATGTCTCCGCTGGAAGCTATACCCAGATCCAGATTAATGGCTCCTCCGATATCCCCCACAAGAGCCAGGACTTTCTGGTTGGTGGGTATTATTGTAAACATCATTATGCCCGTCATTACGGTGTTTACCACCAAAAGGGCAAGGATAATTATTGCCAAAAGGTTTTTCTTCATAAACCGATCTCCCGTTTTTTATCCCCGATCCCTGACCGGCGACATTTCCCTTCAGGACGCATCCGAAAGCTCATTGTATATCTTTATCTCCACTCTTCTGTTCTTTGCTCTGCCCTCAGGAGTGGAATTGTCAGCGATAGGAACGTATTCCCCGCGTCCGCTGTGCTTTATTTTGGAGGGATCAAGGAGCGTCGTATCAATGAGATAATGGAACACGCTCAAGGCTCTTGCTCCCGAAAGCTCATCATTGCTGGCAAATATACCTCTGCCGGAGATCGGAACGTTATCCGTGTGTCCCTCTATCTCTATGGTGTCATTTGCGTAACGCTCAAGTATCTGTCCCAGTTTATTTAAAACCGGCAGCGCATCATCTTTTATTGTAGCACTTCCTGAGTTAAATAACAATGAGCCGTTCATAGTAAGAAGAACATACTGACTCGTATAATCAATATCGATCTCTCTGCCAAGGCTGCTCTCAGCTATAGCCTCCTCGATTTTTTCCGCCAGTTCCTCAGAAGCCTTCAGCTGTGCTTCTATCAGTTCTTCCTTTGCCTCCTGAACCTCTTTGCTTCCGGTATTTGCAATGGATTCCGTGGAATCCTGTTCTCCCTCCATACCCCCGTTATTATCAAATTCCTCATGGGTATCGGATGTATTCTCTACCTCATTGTCCTGCTTTCCGGAAGCGCTGACACCCATGGAGTTAAAATACTGGCTGAGCTCGTTCAGCTGGCTCACGCCGTTTGAGACCATGACGCCGTCTCCGATGGCATTTCCGCCACCCTGGAACACACTGAACGTCTCTGCGAAGGATTTGGCAACTTCCTCATATTTAGCTGCATCCACGCTGGACATTGAGAAGAGGAGCACGAAGAAACATAGTAGCAGGTTCATCAGGTCAGAGAAAGTGGCAGTCCACGCCGGTGCGCCCGGCTTTACTTCTTCTGCTGCTTTCTTTTTAGCCATCTATTCTCCCCTGTCATTCACCGCCGCCGCCGTCACCGCCTTCACCCAGTGCAGCCGAATCCTTGGGCGACAGATAAGACTTCAGTTTCTCTTCTATAACACGGGGGTTTTCCCCGGCCTGTATGGAGAGCAGGCCCTCAACCTGTATCCCCTTAACAGCCATTTCTTCACCGTTCTTGCCCTTCAGTTTTGTGGCAATAGGTGTACACAGCCAGTTTGCCAGCAGCGAACCATAATATGTGGTAACCAGCGCCACCGCCATGGAAGGTCCGATAGAAGAAGGATCTGACAGGTTCTTAAGCATGTTGATAAGTCCGATCAGGGTTCCGATCATTCCCCAGGCAGGTCCCATGGAGCCTACATCCTCCCAGAATGCTGCATTGGCCTTGTGACGTCCTTCCACCGCATCCATTTCAGTCTCCATGATGGCTCTGACCAGTTCCGGATCTGTTCCGTCAACCACGAGCATGATCCCTTTCTTCAAAAACGGATCCTCTATATTTCCTGCTGCTTCTTCCAGAGAAAGCAGTCCTTCCTTTCTGGCAACATTGGAAAGGTCAATTATTTGTTTTATTATTTCTCCTGGCTTTATGGTATAGGTCTTGAATATCTGCGACGCAGACTTAAAACCGCTCATGAAATCCGGTATTGAACGGCTTGCAAATATAGCAAAAAAAGCCCCGCCAAAGGTAATAACCGCCGAGTCCCGGTCCAAAAAGGACCAAATAGCCGACATACCGTTTGATCCGGTGATACCGTAGAACATCAGCCCGAAACACATTACCAGTCCGACTATGGAAGCAATATCCATAAAAAGTTACTCTCCTGCAGCATCGACTCCCGATCTTCTGAATTCGAGAGCGAGTTTTTTTATGTCCATCCTGCTTTCTTTAACAATGAGTTTCTTCCCATTTTCAAAGGTGATGACCGTGTCGGGTGTTTCCTCAACTATCTCGATGTGATCCTCATTGACCAGGATCTTTGTTTCATCCAGCTTTGTAAGCTCTATCATGCTTTAAAAGCCCCTTTTCATCACTCCCGGCAAAACACACAGAATAAACCACACGACATTATATCATAAATCCCCGAAGGAAAAAAGCCTTCGGGGAAATTTTTTATTTGTGCTGTTACAAGGTCCCTGGGCACCAGACATTTTTTCTGGTCACTGACCGGCTCAGCCGGTCAAATAACCGAAAAAATGTACTTACCGCTTCAGATTGATAAGCTCTTCAAGCATGGTATCTGAAACCGTTATGATACGGGAGTTGGCCTGGAAGCCTCTCTGGGTGGTAATCATGCTTGTAAACTCATTGGAAAGGTCCACATTACTCATCTCCAGCTCTCCGGAAGCGTAAGATCCGCCATTAGCTCCCACATCCCCCAGAATTGCATCTCCGGAGTTCAATGTTGCGCTGTAAAGGTTGTCACCGGTCTTCTCAAGTCCTGAAGCATTTGAGAAAACGGCTGATACTATCTGTCCTAAGAGCTTGGTCTGTCCGTTGGTATAGGAGCCTGTGATATTTCCGTCAACTCCGATGGAAACAGAGGTTAAGTTACCGACTGACCATCCGGATCCCTCAGTGCTGTCCACACCGCCGTTACCGCCGTTTATTGTGGATGAACCCTTGTTATCGATATTCTTCAAAGTGGAAAAATCCACTTCCACATTCTCTGTGAAAGCATCCATGGGAATATTTCTCAGGGAATTATTCACAGTCGCATCACTAAGCAGTGTATTAAGGTTCAGCATAAATCCTTTTTTTGTGGATTCCTTATCAGAGAAGGGACCTGTATATTCTCCGGTCTTTGTATCAAAAACTATCCTGGTCTTGGCATAAGTTATGGTATCTGTATATCTTCCATCCGCATCCGGACCTGAATTGGAATAAGTACATCCCGTTCTGAATGCAGTAGAATCCGTATTCGGATCTGATGCATCATTGAGTGCAAGGGTAAAGAAAGCTTCCTTACATTTTGCATAGTCATCATCAGTTTCCGCAGGTGTCTTCAAAGATCCGTCAGTATTATATACAGCTTCATACTGTTCCCTGTATATTGACACCCCGTTAGAATCAAGTATGTCTGTAACGCTGACATCATACTGTCCCTTTTCATACCCTCCGGAGCCATTGTCAACCGGAAGAAATTTATACTTAACCGTATATCTGTAGCCCTCTTTATCATAGACCTTCATGTCTACAACCTGCCCCGCCTCCTGTTTGAGTGCCGGCGAATTCGCGTCAAGTATTCCGGTTACATATCCTTTGCTGGTAGCCATGGGATCTGAAACCTTATTTTCAGGGCTCATGATCTTAAGGGGAACCAGGGCAGCAGTACTGATCTCCTGTACTCCTTTACTATTTGTCACCGTTCCGTATCCCTGAACAGTGTATCCGTTACTGCTCATACAAAGTGTTCCGTTGGCGTCAACCGTAAAGGCTCCGGATCTGGTGTAGTACTGCTGTGTTCCGTCGGATACTACAAAGAAGGAATCCCCGTTTATACGGATATCAAAGGGATTTCCGGTGGTCTCCGCGCTTCCTGCTCCTGTCACGTTGGAATAAATGGAAGCAGTGCTGACACCGAGACCGATCTGCTTTGCGTTTATGCCGGCACGTCCCCTGTCGTCATTGGGTCCGGATGCGTTTGATTTGTTCTGGTATACCAGATCCTGGAATGTCACGTTGCTGGTCTTGTATCCCACCGTGTTTACGTTTGCTATATTATTACCGATAACGTCCATCTTTGTCTGATGTGTTTTAAGTCCCGCTACTCCGGAAAAAAGTGATCTCATCATAAGGCAATTACCTCCCGATTGTTTTGACGTTCTCCTTTTAAGAACGCTGCCTGTACTCTTATACTTATTTATGCGATTACCGCACCGTCTATATTACTGAATACCTTTTCTTTGGATTCATCCGCATCCATGGCGGTCACTACCGTACTGCTGCCGGTATTCACAATGAATGCCAGATTGTCTATCATCACCAGGGAATCATTTATTCCCTTTTTCTCCGCCCTTTCCATGCCGTCTGACAGGCGGTTAAGCTGGCTTGCGCTTAAGGATATATTTCTGTCCGAAAGCCTCTGGGCCGCATGCTTCGAAAACTTCAGGCCATAACTCTCACCCTGCTTATCCGTAAGCACTTCCGCAAAGCTTCTTACACCGGGAGCGCTGTGTGCGGCAGCCTTGCCGTTATTCAGGTTATATCGCTCCGTCAGCTCTTCTATGGATGGGTATGATCCGTTATTTATATTAACCATAGCCATATCATTCTCCTGATGCAGTCACATCTATTCCATATCCCTTAAATATGTCCACGTAAGACTGTATTCCCTGCTGCAGATCCGCAGAAAGGAAGGTCTTCTGATATACCGACATTCCGTTGTAGGTATCATACAATGACTTCAGCTTTTCGGTATACTGCGCAGCATTAGCAGCTGTTACATTATTCATTCCCGGAAGCTGTCCGTAAGCTGTTGCCCATTCCTCGGCAAGCGCCGATGCATCGGCATATTCCGTGTCAAATACCTGTTTTACGTCTGACAGGTCATATAAAACATCATTTACCGAAACCCTTACGTTTGATCCCGAAACAGATACATAATCCACCTTTCCGGTAACTTCGCTTGTAACACCGGTTGTCTCATTGGTACTCTCAACAGCCACAAGGGATCCTACCATGGATGTGGCTCTGGAAACCTCCGTGCTCTTTGCCACGTTCTGCATCTGCTCAAGCTCCGAGAAAGTCGCAAGCTGCGATACATACTGGGTATTATCCATGGGTTCAAGGGGATCCTGGTATTTCATTTCAGCGACCAGCAGGTTTAAGAACTGCTCCTTATCCACCGAATCCGCTTTCTTATTTGCTTTATCCGCTGCTGATGAGTTAAGGTTTGTGATATTTCCGTCATTTACTATTGCTGAACTGCTCATCTGCCTTTCTCCTTATCATGCGTTTTTTTGTCTGTCATGCCATGAAGTCCAGGCTGCTGCCCTTTTCCCTCATTATGCGCCGGTTTAAGATCTCCTCTTCGGAAAGCTTTTCCTCCGTGATTTCCCCCTTGCCCTTTGCTCCGAGGTTTATACGCCTCAGCCTTCCGGCACGTTCCGCTTCTTCGCTGTCTCTTGTATCTCCGTTTCCGTTTCCGCCGTTATTTAAGAAGTTTGACTCGAATTCCCGGCTTGCAAGGGTTACTTCAACGCTTTCAACCTTCACTCCCTGTTCCTCGAGACTGTGTCTTAAATCCACTATCTGGGTTTCCAGGGCCGCCCTCACGCTTTCTTCCTGTGCATATACCACTGCCGTCACGTTACCGGCTCTTGATTCTATATGCAGTCCCACCTTTCCGAGACTCTCGGGGTTAAGCTGCATTTCCATTGTAGTTGTCTCTTCGCTGATCTGGATCCTTATCTGATCACGTACCTGGTTCATTATATCCTGGATACGCTCATAAGAATTTACTAATTCCGATGTAGCTTGTGATGTGGCCTGTGATGTGGCCTCAGTAAGGTTATCCCTGAAATCCGCAGGAGCTTCATCGAACCGGACAAATCCCGTATCATGTGCCGGTAATCCTTCCTGCCTGCTCCCAAAGGCTTCCTGATCTGTGTTTCCCCCTTTCCTCTCATGCTCTGCGGGGGGTTCAGCCGTTTTTATAACCTCCGGCTGCTTTTCAGGTATCACTTCTTCTTTCGTGCTTTCCGGCTGTCTGTCCGTATTTTGCACGTTTTCAACAGATTTCACGGTTTCCGCTGGGGTCCCTGCCGTTTCTTCCTTTGAAGTGATAGTCTCCTTTTCTTCTGTTACTGTGTTCTTTAATTCTTCAGGTGCTTCCCTGACCTCTTTTGCTGAGGGTAATTCCTCAGGTGCTTCCCCGTCCTCTTTAGCTGACGGTAATTCTTCAGACGCTTTCCTGACCTCTTTTGCTGAGGGTAATTCTTCAGGTGCTTCCCTGACCTCTTTTGCT
>CAMJPM010000018.1 GCA_946407725.1 uncultured Lachnospiraceae bacterium | reverse complement strand
CTGGTGAACTGGATGTTACCAGCCTTGACCTCTAAGCCGCTAAATTATCGTTTATATGCGAAAGAAAAATAGAATACTTCAAGAATGAATAAGATAATTCAAGAAAGGAGCTTTTATGACAATTACAAATGAGTTGGATTCAACATGCGGAATTTCAGATGAAGAGCTTACTCAGCGTTTTAAGGAATCTATAAGGATAGATGATGAGGTTAGAAGAATTAAGGGATTACCTGTAGCAAGATATGATAAAAAAACGAAACGGGCATATTTGGAATATCCTGATGGGAGGCGTGAATATGTCGGAGATTAATGAACTACGGCTCCCGGAGGTTATGGTATTTGCAGGTCCTAATGGAAGTGGTAAAAGCACGATAACCCGGATGGCAAAATTAGTTGGCGAATATATTAATGCTGATGATATTAAGAGAACTACGTTATGTTCGGATATGGAGGCGGCTGTTAAGGCAGAAGAGCTCCGGGAAAAGATGATTGAAGATAAAAAGGATTTTACGTTTGAGACTGTTTTATCTACAGATCGCAACCTCTTACTGTTAAAGAAAGCAAAAGATCTGGGTTATTTCATAAGAGGAATATATGTGTTGACAGCAAATGCGGATATAAATGTTGCGAGAGTAAGCGCAAGGGAGGCACTTGGCGGTCATGGAGTGCCGGAGTATAAGATAAGACAGAGATACGAGAGAGCACTTAAGCTTATTCCAAGGTTGGTAGATGTATGCGATGTGCTCCATCTGTATGACAATACTGAATCTCCGTTCAGAATATTCAAAAAACGCAAGAGCGTATATTACAGATGGACAAACGAATTTTGGGATGATAAAGAAATAGAAAGGCTCACAGGCATTACAGACTATATAGAACAGCCGTAAAGAGATCACAGGGTTCTTTATCAAATGAAGGGGGCCATTTATGCCAGGATTCAATGAAGCAGATTATGAAAATTCTCTTATAGAGTTATTCCAGAACATGGGATATCGGTATGTCTATGGACCTGATGTAGAGAGGGACTATAAAGATCCTCTTTATGAAGAGCTCCTTATGGATTCTATATACCGATTGAATCCATCGTTGCCTGAGGCCGCCATAGAGGATGCTGTCTATAAGCTGAAAAATTTTGAGAACGGAACAATTGTTCAGAAGAATACAGTCTTCATGAATTACCTGCAGAATGGTATTGAGGTCAGTTACCATGAAAAAGGGGAAGCAAAATCAGATATCGTCTATATAGCTGATTATGAAAATGTTGATAATAATTCCTTTGTGGTGGCGAATCAGTGGACTTTTATTGAGAACAGTAATAAGCGTCCGGATATGCTGTTGTTCTTAAACGGTCTGCCGGTGGTTCTGATCGAATTGAAATCCCCTTCAAGAGAAGAGACAGATGCATCGGAGGCATTCCTTCAGATCAGAAATTATATGCAGGAGATTCCATCAATGTTCACTTATAATGCTATCTGTGTCATGAGTGATATGTCTGTATCGAAAGCCGGAACAATTACTTCCGGGGAAGACAGATATATGGAGTGGAAAACCAAGGACGGTGATTATGAAAATACCAAGTTTGCCCAGTTCGATTCCTTCTTTGAAGGAATATTCGAGCGGGGGCGTTTTTTGGATATTTTGAAGAATTTTATCTGCTTCAATGTGGAGGGAATCAACTCTTATAAAATTCTGGCTGGATACCATCAATACTTTGCCGTAAGGAAGGCTATTGAAAGTACAAAAAGAGCGGCTGCTGACGGAGGCGATGGAAAAGGTGGTGTATTCTGGCATACCCAGGGATCCGGAAAATCCCTTTCTATGGTATTCTATGCCCATCTGCTGCAGCAGGAGCTGGACAGCCCTACTATCGTTGTTATTACAGACAGAAATGACCTTGATGACCAGCTCTTTTCCCAGTTTGCGCGCTGTAGTGATTTCCTTCGTCAGAAGCCGGAACACGCAAAGAACAGGGAACATCTGATGAGCTGGCTCAATTCCAGAAATGCTAACGGCATCATTTTTACCACGATGCAGAAATTCGAAGAATCCGCTACGGCGCTTTCTTACAGAAGAAACGTAATCGTTATGGCGGACGAAGCCCATCGAAGTCAGTATGGGCTGTCAGAACGCATAAAGATGATAACCAATGAAGAAGGGGAGAAAGAAGCCAAAAGAGTAATCGGAACGGCAAGGATTATCAGGGATTGTCTTCCAAATGCAACATTTATCGGATTTACCGGAACGCCGGTTTCCTCCAAAGATCATAATACAAGAGCAGTGTTCGGGGATTATATTGATGTTTATGATATGACACAGGCTGTGGAAGATGGCGCGACAAGACCTGTTTATTATGAGAGCCGTGTGGTTAAGCTGAATCTGGATGAGGAGACAATAAAGCTTATTGATCAGGAATACGATATGGTCGAAGCCACCGATCAGGCAGACGAGGCTGTTATTCAGAAGAGTAAACAGATGTTGGGGAAGATGGAAGCAATTCTTGGTAATCCCCAGACCATAGAGTCCCTTGTAAATGATATTCTGGATCACTATGAAAACTACAGGGCTAATCTGCTTACCGGAAAAGCAATGATAGTTGCTTATTCAAGAAGCATAGCTATGGATATTTATCACAGGATTCTTGAACTGCGGCCTTCCTGGACTGAAAAGGTTGCGGTTGTCATGACAGAAAGCAATAAGGATCCGGAAGAGTGGAGATCGATTATCGGAAACAAGACACATAAGAATGAACTGGCAAAGAAATTCAAGGACAATGACAGCCCTTTGAAGATAGTCATTGTTGTGGATATGTGGCTTACCGGATTTGATGTTCCCTCCCTTGCCACCATGTATGTATATAAGCCTATGTCAGGACATAACCTGATGCAGGCTATCGCAAGAGTAAACCGTGTATTTCAGGATAAAGAGGGAGGCCTTGTAATTGATTATGTTGGTATAGCCACGGCGCTGAAGCAGGCTATGAATGATTATACTGCCAGGGATAAGAAGAATTACGGCGACACAGATGTTGCCAAGGTTGCGTATCCGAAATTCAAGGAAAAACTGGAAGTATGCCGTGATCTTCTGCATGGATATGACTATGAAGGCTTTATGAAAGGAACTGACCTTGACAGAGCAAAGGCTATCACAGGAGCTGTAAACTTTGTGGCTGCACCTGATAAGGAAGAACTATTAAAGAACTATATCAAGGAAGCATTTCTTCTTCATCAGGCATTATCCCTGTGCTCATCCCTTACATCTGAATCAGAAAGGATGGAGGCTGCATTCTTCGAAGCGGTCAGGGTTATGGCAAACCGTATACTGGTTGATGGCGGAAAGAGCAAGCTGTCCCTTAAGGAAATGAATGAACGGATAAATGAGCTTCTGAAACAGAGTATTAAAAGTGAGGGTGTAATTAATCTGTTTGATGGGGTGAAGGAAGAGTTTTCGTTGTTTGATCCGAAGTTCCTTGAAGAGATTTCAAAGATGAAACAGAAGAATCTCGCCGTAGAACTGCTGAAGAGGCTGATAGCGGAACAGGTTTCGGTCTATCGAAGATCAAATGTTGTTAAATCAGAAAAATTCAGTGATATGATCCATCGTATAATGAATCAGTATCTGAACGGGATGCTGACAAACCAGCAGGTGATCGATGAACTGATGAAACTTGCGCGTGAAATCCAGGAGAACAAGAAAGCAGGAAATGAGCTGGGTCTTTCTGAAGAGGAACTGGCATTTTATGATGCCTTGACAAAACCGGAGGCAATAAAGGATTTCTATGAAAACACGGAGCTTGTGGCGTTAACAAAAGAACTGACGGAAACGCTTCGGAAGAATAAGACTATTGACTGGCAGAAACGGGATGCTGCCCGGGCTAAGATGCGTATGATGATCAAAAAACTGCTGAAAAAGTATAAATATCCGCCGGAGGGTATGGAAGATGCTATGGAAACCGTAATGATCCAGTGCGAGCTTTGGACGGATAATAATGATATGGAAGAACGGCTTACGGCATATGCTGAAAGGTTACATTATCCGTTAAGGAAGGATACGTTTCAGGAAGACTCTTATTGAGTAGTAAACCGGGAAAGGATAAAAGTGATGCGAAGGATCATTATATTATTAACAGCGGCACTTATGGTTATGGGATTTGTTGGTTGCAGTAAAATGGAGAGCAGTACGCCGCCTCCGGAAGATAAGGCTGCGGCTGTCCAGAAGTCTGAGAGTAACTCCGGGACAGATATCACGGAGATACCTGAAAAAACTGAAGAACCTGAAAAAACTGAAGAACCTGAAGAACCGGAAGAGCAGGAGGAACCTGAAAAAACTGAAGAACCTGAAGAGCCGGAAAAGCAGGAGGAACCTGAAGAGCCGGAACTATCGGAAGAAAGCAAAATCACAATTGATGATAATTTCGAGGTATCGGGATTAAAGGATCCGGGAGCGGCAGGACTCTTTAAGGAGTTCCTTCTTGGGCTTGATACCGCCGAATACAACGGCGACAGGGCATCTCTTTGGGATCTTTTGATGGCTTCTTTTGATGAAAACACATATGACAGTGAAAACGAGACATTGACGGAAAACATTACCGGAAACTACGCAATCCACTTTGCGGTTTCAGATGCTTCCGAGCCCACGCTGTATGTTGAAATAATGAATGTAATGGTGGGAGGAACGGTTTATCAAATAAGGATAAAAGATGAGAGCCTTTTCATTAACAGTGTACTGGAAACGGGGTGGAGTGATTATGTTTCAGTCTATGCAAACGGAGTAATTGGGATCCATCACGGAATGCATCTCCCGGTTGTCGACTACTACTTTGACGCCACAGATAAAATGATAGATATATTTGACGGAAGCAGTAAGGCAAAGCTTCTGATCTTCGGACCAAAAAGCTTTTTTGACACCGGTTTTGAAGAAGCGCTCTCAGGTTATCAGAAACAGGCTGAAAATGTCCTGGTATTTGATGAAGAAATGACAGAAGAGATCACAGCCAAGAGAGACGAGCTCCTCGGGATCTCAGATTCTGATGCAGCAGAATGGACAAAGCTGGAGGTGCTGGACTGTAAAGAGTAAAAATAAGCAGGGCAACAGGACACGTGCCGGGTGCGATCATTGAATTTTCGATGAAGGCTGCCAGGAAAAGCTGCCAGGAAAATAATAGTTTCATTTGAAGTAAAATCGTGGATGTGATAAAATGAAACTGCTGTTTTTTTGGGGGATCTTCGGAAACGGAGACAAAAATGGCAGAAAAAATCAAAGAATTACCCTTTAGCGAACAGCCCTATGAAAAATGTGAGGAATTCGGTCCGGAATATCTGACGGATGCGGAATTACTGGCAGTGATACTGCGGAGCGGTTCAAAGGAGATGAATTCCCTGGAGATGGCAAGACAGATATTAAAGCTGTCGGGGACACAAGGCTCCATTGCGGGGATAGAGAGCATTGATCCCTGTGAGTTAAAGCGGATACCAGGTGTGGGAAGGGTAAAGGTCATACTGTTAAGATGCCTTGCCGAATACTCAAAGCGGCTGTGGAAAGCGAAGATAAAGGGTAAGACCCGTTTTACGGATCCGAAGGAATGTGCCGCGTACTTTATGGAGGATCTAAGGCACCTTGAGCAAGAGGTGGTGGTGGCGGTGATCCTTGATTCAAAGGGAAATTATCTGGGATCGAGGATGCTCACAGTGGGACTGTCTGACTGCTCGCTCATAAGTCCGAAGGAGCTCTATTCCTATGCACTTAAAAACAATGCTTCCCAGGTGATAATACTGCATAATCACCCGGGAGGGGACCCGACTCCCAGCAGGGAGGATATGGAAAGCGCACTGAAGCTTATCAGGGCAGGAAATATGCTGGGGGTGAGCTTTGCGGATTCCATAATAATCGGAGACGGCACCTATGTCAGTCTAAGAAAGCTTTATAATGAAAAATGGAAGGCTTAAGTGCCCTTAAACGTTGTTTTACGCATACGGCACGGATCACGCCCGGGAAATAAAGGAGGAATGATGTCAAACTTACCGGCTTTCGGTATCGATCTTGGTACCGGAAACATAAAGATCTACAATAACATGGACGGCACCATCATACGGGAAAAGAACATGATCGCCATAAAGAACAAGAATACGCTTTTGGCCTATGGTGATGATGCCTATGATATGTATGAAAAGGCGCCTTCAAATATCAGAACCACCTTTCCTTTAAGCAACGGCGTTATTGCTGATATAAAGGATATGCAGACGGTACTCAAGTGCTTTGTGACGGATCTCACCTCAAGTACGAAGTACAACGGTGCCGATTTCTATATTGCCGTTCCCAAGGATATAACAGAGGTGGAAAAGAGGGCCTTTTTTGACCTGGTAAGCGATGCCAACATAAAGGCAAAAAAGATCATGATGGTGGACATGGCTGTGGCGGACGGGCTGGGCTTAAATATCGATGTGAAGACCAGTCAGGGTGTGCTGGTGGTAAATTCCGGTTTTGACACCACGGAGATCTCAATACTGTCCCTGGGAGGCATAGTGTTGTCAAAGCTCATAAAAACCGGGGGCAGGAAGTTTGACGAAGCCATAATAAGTGCGGTGAGAAAGGAATTCAACCTGATAATAGGCACAAAGACCGCCGAAAAAGTAAAGATCGAGCTTTCGGATCCCGGGCATGACGATTCTTCTGATCCGATTGTCTACGGCAGGGATATAGTGACAGGGCTGCCTGTGGAGAGAAAGATCCCGGTGGAGCTTGTTGAAACCGCTCTTAATGAGAATATCAATACTCTTATTGACAACATTAAGGTTATACTGGAACGCACCCCTCCGGAACTGGCGGCGGATATATACCGCCACGGCATATACCTTACCGGCGGCAGCTCATCCATACGTAATCTGGGAAAACTGATAAACAAGGGTACAAACCTGAATGTCAACCTCGCTGATGATCCTGTCAGCACAGTGGCTATGGGACTGTCCCGGGTAATAAAGGAGGATAATTTCCGCTCTGTTGCCTATGCGATAGACGGAATGTCCCCGAAGTAAAAGGTGAAGTATGCCGAGAGTACCTGTTAAACGTCAGAAATTCGTTATGCCAGGCAGATATATCCTTCTTATCATCACTCTGCTCTGTATTGCGCTGATGCTGCTCTCGTTTTTTACCGACGCGGTATCCGCACCCCTTTCTTATGTGGCCGGGTATACGATAATCCCGGTGGAAAAGGGGTTAAATTCCATAGGGATACGCTTCAGCGGCAAGGTAGATGAGCTGAAGGCCCTTAAAACCGTATTAAAGGACAACGAGGAATTAAAGAAACAGGTCCAGGATCTTACGCTGGAGAAGAACCAGCTCATAGCCGACAGATATGAGCTTCAGGAGCTGAGGGACCTCTACAACCTTGAAGACAGGTTCAGGGAATATGAAAAAACAGGGGCCCGTGTCATCGGAAAAGACCCGGGAAACTGGTTTTCGGTATTCCTTATTGATAAGGGGAAAAATGACGGCATAGAAAAGAATATGAATGTCATAGCCGGCGACGGGCTGGTTGGCATTGTTACGGAGGTTGGGCCTGACTATTCCACTGTCAGATCCATTATTGATGATGCCAGCAATGTAAGCTCAATGGTGCTTTCCACTTCGGACACCGTTATGGTCACAGGCGATCTGAAGCTATTAAGCTCAGGGTTTATCCGTTTTTCACAGCTTTCAAATCCCGATTCCAAGGCAGCTATAGGGGATGAGATAGTCACGTCCAATATTTCCAATAAATATCTTCCTGAGCTGACGGTGGGCTATATCAGCTCAATAGAAACAGATCCCAATAACCTTACAAGATCAGGGACCCTTACTCCCGCTGTGGATTTTGCCCATCTGAATACAGTAATGGTGATAAAGAAGCTTAAGGTTACGGATAATGCGGGGGAGGATGACATTTGAAAAGGAAGGCTGTGACATTAGTGCTGGTGTTTATCTGTTTCATCCTTCAGGGCACCCTTATCAAGGCCATTTCACTGGGTGGAGTGGCTCCGAACCTTCTTCTGATGCTGACCAGTGTATCTGGCTTTATGTGCGGTAAAAAAGACGGCATGTTCACAGGCTTTTTTGCGGGACTCTTTACAGATATACTCTATGGTGGCGGAATCATCGGGTTTTACATACTTCTCTATGTCTGGACGGGGTATGTAAACGGGATGTTCAACAGACTTTTCTACCCGGAGGATGTGAAGCTTCCGCTGATACTGATCACGGTGAGCAACGCCCTTAACGGCTTTTTAACCTATGTGTTTCTGTTTCTGCTCCGTACCAGGTTGGATGTGAGCTATTATATCCTGCGTGTAATACTGCCGGAAACGGTTTATACCCTTATTCTGACCATTATCCTCTACAGGCCCCTGCTGTTTCTGGAGCAGTCCCTGCAGGACAATGTAACTGGATAAGTTTTTTAGTTGTACAGGATTTTTCCGCCTTAAGAAAAGGACTTAACTATTGTTTGAGCATATCAGGGATAAATTCATAAGCATTGTTACCTCCAGGCTGTTTTTTCTTGCCCTTATTGTCTGTGTGCTCTTTTCCGTACTGACTGTAAGGCTGTTTAACCTGCAGATAATAGAGGGTGCGGAATTTCTTGACAATTTCACCCTGAAGATAGAGCGGGAGAAGACCATCAAGAGCACAAGGGGCTCCATTTATGACAGAAACGGGATCTTTCTCGCAAAGGACAATCTGGCATATTCCGTGATCATTGAGGACAATTACGATTCCGGCTCCAAAAAGAATATGGAGATCAATGACACCATAGTTAAGCTTATTGAGATTATTGAGAGTAACGGAGACAAACTGAACAACGACTTTCCGGTGATACTTGATCAGTCCGGAAACTTCATGTTTTCACTGGAGGGAACAAGGCATATAAGGTTTCTGGCGGATCTCTACGGGCACACATCGGTGGATGACCTGAAAGCCAGGGAGAGAAATTCCACAGCCAATGATGTGGTGAGCTACCTGTGCTCAGATAAGAAGTTCGGTATCGGCCTTTATATGGAAAAGCCCGACGGAAGCTACGATTTTATCCCCGAAGCCGGGTTTACCAGGGAAGAGCTGTTAAAGATCATTACCATCAGATACAACTTAAGCTTAAACAGCTACCAGAAATATATTTCCACCACTGTTGCCACCAATGTCAATGATAAGACGGTGGCGGAGGTCATGGAGATGAAAAGCGAGCTCAGGGGTGTGGATATCTCCGAGGATACGGTCCGGGAATATATCAACGACCCCAGTTTTTCACATATTCTGGGATATACCGGAAAGATAAGCGAGGAAGAGCTTATCGAGCTCAATTCCCAGTCCCGGAAGGAAGCAGCTTCCGACGCGGATAATTACGAACTCAACGATTTTGTGGGAAAGGCCGGGATAGAGCAGGTAATGGAGAGAAAGCTGCAGGGACGTAAAGGGCGGCAGACCATTTTTGTGGACAATCTCGGAAGGGTCACCGAAACCGGGGACAAGACGGATCCGGTGGCTGGAAATGATCTGTATCTGACTATAGATTCCGATCTGCAGATCGCGGTTTACAGGATACTTGAGCAGAAGATAGCGGGTATCGTTATTTCAAAGATTGTGGATGCAAAGGCCACGGACAATGACAAAGTAAAGAGCTCGGAGATCACCATACCCATAGATGATGTCTATTTTGCTCTCTTTAACAACAATTTCCTTTCCGTTGAACACATGGCGGGTGAAAACGCCGGACCCAATGAAGAGGATGTATATGCAGCTTTTCTTGCAAAACAGACAGAGGTGATAGAAAGCTTAAGGAACAGCCTTAAAGGAGGGGATACGGCCTTCAACGATCTCATCCGGGAGGAACAGTCCTATGAGTCCTATGTGGTCTCGATGCTGCAGTCCGGCAGGAGGAATATCTTTAATAAGGATCTTATAGACCAGAATAATGAGGTGTATTTAAAGTGGAAGGACGGGAAATGCTCTTTAAGGGAATATCTTAATGAGGCGGTTTCCGAGGGCTGGATAGATTCCACTAAAATGGAAACAGGAAACAGGTATATGGAGTCAGAAGAGGTTTATGACAATCTCGTAAACATTATCTGTGACATTTTAACCTACGACAACGAATTCTCAAAGAAGATCATAAAATACATGATCCGCAAGGATGAGATAAGCGGCAGACAGATATGCCACATGCTCTATGAACAGGCAAAGCTTTTTGATACGGAGGGAAATTTAAGCGCCCTGGATAACGGGGAGATAACGCCCTACAGGTTTATGATAAACAGGATAAAGTCACTGGAGATCACCCCGGCGGATCTGGCTCTGGATCCCTGTTCCGGCTCCTCGGTGGTGACAAACGTGAATACCGGTGAAGTCCTTGCCTGTGTTTCATATCCCAGCTTTGATAACAGTAAACTTGCAAATACAGTTGATGCCATGTATTTTGCCTCGCTGCAGAATGACAAGTCCCTGCCCCTGTACGACTTTTCAACCCAGCAGAAGACTGCGCCCGGATCTACCTTCAAGCCCATTTCCTCTGCTGCGGCGCTTGAAGAGGGGGTAATAAACATAGGTGAGCAGGTGGACTGTGAGGGTGTCTATGATAAGATCACACCATCGCCGAAATGCTGGATCTATCCCCATGGAACCCACGGAAATCTTGAGATAGTAGGGGCTATACAGAATTCCTGCAACTATTTCTTCTATGAAGTGGGCTACCGGCTTGCCACCAGAGGGGGAATGTATGATAATGACAAGGGCTTAAAGAGTCTCACAAAATATGTGGATCTCTTCGGGCTTACGGATAAATCCGGAATAGAGATCACGGAATCGGAGCCGGACGTTTCGAATCAGGATGCGGTCCGTTCCGCCATCGGCCAGGGCAACCATGCCTATACAACTGTGGGACTTGCAAGATATGTAAATGCTGTGGCCAACGAGAGCAGATGCTATAATCTAAGCATATTGGACAAGCTTACGGATCCCAACGGAAACGTGATAACCGACTACAGCCCCGGGGTCAGAAATGAGATAAACATGGCAAGCTCAACCTGGAATCTTATTCATGAGGGTATGAAAAGCGCCGTGGAGCATTACGGGGCCTTTGAAAGCTTTCCCATGACAGCCGGAGGAAAGACCGGAACTGCCCAGCAGATAGCTACAAGGCCAAATCACGCTCTGTTTATCGGTTTTGCACCCTATAACACCCCGGAGATAGCGGTGGCCACCCGTATAGCCTACGGTTATACCTCCTCAAATGCGGCAGAGGTCACCAGGGAAATATTCAAGTACTATTTCCATCTTGACGAAAAGGAAAATATTATAAAAGGAGAGGCGGTTCTGCCTGACAGTGCCGCAATATCGGATTAAAATGTTTCCGAAGGCCTATCACATAAAAAATTATGATTTCTTCCTGATCCTCTTTTCCGTTGCCATTTCGGTCTACGGTATAGTGATCATAGGAAGTGCCCGGGAATCCGTACAGAGCAGACAGATTGTAGGTCTGGTGGTGGGATTCTTCCTTATGGTCATCATATCCCTTGTGGATTACCGGACCCTTTTAAATTTTTACTGGGTTTACTATATCCTGTGTCTTGTACTGCTGCAGTCCGTGCTGTTTTTCGGCCGGAAGGTGGGCGGAGCCAGAAGGTGGATGTCAATAGCGGGAATACAGTTCCAGCCCTCGGAAGTTGCCAAATTTTTGTTGATTTTATTCTTTGCAAAGTTTATTATGAAAAATAAGGAAAAGATCAACAGCCCCGGCAGGATTTTAGGAGGAATAGCATTCTTCCTGATCCCGTGGTATATGGTTTACAAAGAACCAGATATGTCTACAAGTATCGTATTTATAATGATATTTGTTACCATGTACTTTATCGGCGGACTAAGCCTTAAGGTAATATTCGGCACTCTTGCGGTGCTGTTTCCCGTGGTGGTGCTGGGACTTATGCTGGTGCTGCAGCCCAACCAGGAAATAATAAAGGGTTACCAGCAGGCCAGGATTTTAGCATGGCTGCAGCCTGAAGAATATTCAAATGACGAGGGCTACCAGCAGCAGAATTCCATAGTTGCCATTGGCTCCGGGCAGCTGATGGGAAAGGGATACAAAAACAACGAAGTCGGATCCGTGAAAAACGGCAATTTCATCTCCGAGCCGCAGACGGATTTTATCTTCGCCATAGTGGGAGAGGAGCTGGGGTTCTTAGGCTGTATGGCTGTGATCCTCCTTATGCTTATCATTATAATTGAGGTGCTCAGAATTGGGTGGAGCGCTTCGGATCTTGCGGGTACGCTGATAGCGGCCGGGGTGGCAGCCCATTTGGGATTTCAGACCTTTTTCAACATAGCGGTGACAACGGGAGTAATGCCAAATACCGGCATACCGCTGCCCTTTGTAAGCTATGGCATGACCTCTCTTATCAGTATTTTTATGGAGCTTGGGGTAGTCCTGAATATTGGGCTTTTAAGAACAAGGGACAGGTTATAATTCTGGGGTATTCCGCTATTATTCCGGGCGGAGGAAAATTCGGAGGGTATAATGAATATCGGACTTGTTGCACATGATGCAAAAAAGAAGCTGATGCAGAACTTCTGTATTGCTTACAGGGGAATTCTTTCCCATCATGATCTCTATGCCACCGGCACTACCGGCAGGCTTATTGAGGAGATCACAAACCTGAACGTACATAAGTTTCTTGCGGGACATCTGGGTGGTGAACAGCAGCTGGGAGCCCAGATAGAGCATAATGAAATGGATCTGGTGATATTCCTCAGAGATCCCCTTACCAGCAAGAATCATGAGCCTGATGTAAATAATGTGGTTAAGCTCTGCGATATACACAATATCCCCCTTGCCACAAATCTGGCTACTGCGGAGCTTCTTATCAAATCCCTTGACAGAGGAGATCTTGAGTGGCGTGAAATGTATAAATAGCCTTTTGGTCATTGCTTTGACCTGTATTTTTCTGTGTGGCTGTGCCGAAAGGGAAGTCAGGATGCCTTTTCAGATCGATTCATCTGAGACAGCTTTCAGTTTTGAAACAAGTAATGAAAATAGTACGGTGGAACCCTTCGCCTCTGATCTGGCTGTGCCTGTTCCCGACCTTATGCCCGGGGAGGAGGTCAGTCAGGGAGAGGATTCCTATGGTTCTGCCGTTCTTATAGACTGTGCCAATAAGAACATGATGTACAGCAGGAATGCCCTTGCGACGCTTTATCCTGCCAGTATGACCAAGGTTCTTACTGCCATAGTTGCCGTAAAAAATGCAAGTCCCGACCAGGTGTTTACTGCCGATGAGAGCTGTGTGTTTACCGAGGGGGATGTGCAGAAGATAGGCTTAAGAAGCGGTGACAGCATGACGATGGATCAGGCTCTCCATATGCTCCTTATCTATTCGGCAAATGATGTGGCTCAGCTTATAGCAGTCAATCTGGGAGGCTCCACAGAGGGCTTTGCCGAGATGATGAATAAGGAAGCCTGCGCCATCGGTGCTACAAACAGCAATTTCATCAATCCCCACGGACTTCAGGATGAGAACCACTATACTACAGCCTATGATATGTATCTTATCTTTAATGAGGCCGTGAAATATGATGAGATAGTCCAGGTGATCTCCACCGTTAATTATTCCACAGTATATAAGCATGCGGACGGTTCGGAGGTCAATTTCACCTGCGATAATACCAACCGCTTTCTTAAAGGTCTGGCCCGGGCTCCCGAAAACGTGAATGTCATCGGAGGAAAAACCGGTACCACCCTTGCGGCAGGCGGCTGTCTCGTGATGCTTTCAAAGGATTCAGGAGGGAATAACTACATTTCCTGTGTGATGAGAGGAAAGAGCATAGACGTGACCTACGGAAAGACTGCAGCCATGCTCTCCCTTGTAAAATAGTTTTCTGCCTAAATGACAAGGTTTTCAGACGTCACTTGTTCAAAGATTTGTTTCAAAGACAAAGTCTTCATCCTCGACGCTCTCGCCGTCTAAAACTATGTGGTCATATACTCTGAGACCGTACTTCGTGCCGGATTCCACGATAGAGTACTCCTTGTTTGAGAATAGAACATTGATCTTGGTAAAGTCCGCAAAGCCGTTATTCATGTTGAATACTCCGGTTAAGGAGGCTTTGCTGCTGACTGTATAGGTCTCGTTTGAATCCGGCTTAATCAGCACATCTCCGGGGTTTAATGCCCTGGTGTCTATGTAGACCATATTGTCTTCCTTGTCATAGATCTTCGCATCCACAAACTCGGTACTCTTTGTGCCGTCCTCCATGTAAGCTTCTCTTATGAAACCCTCGGAATCCGTACTGCCGCCACGGGTGACATAGTCTTCGGGTATTGTGTAGAACTGCTTGTTCACAATGGAGGAATTGGGGATCTTCAGACCTGCCCTGTTATTAGTAAGAAGCTCCAGATCTATATATCTGTCCCCGGCAAAGGTTATCATGGAATTGGTAAAGGTTAGGAGCAGATACTTTCCCTCTGCGTTGTTCAGGATGGTTTCCTGCCCCCAGGAGGTATTGCCGTTCTTTAAGAATTTGACATTTACGTAATCGCCGTCGGTAAACTGGTCTTCCCAGGTTTCATCCCATCTTAAGGCAACTGACCATTTTTCATTGGTGAGTATCTTGCAGATATCTTCGCCGGAAGACACAAGTGAGTTCTCCACATGGGTATTTTTAACATATTTCCCTTCATCAAAGGAATCCTCATTTACCCCCTGGGGTGTGAGAGTTTCCAGCCCGTCGGTGGAAAATATCACAATGCCGCTGTTTGGCGCATAGCCCATGGAAAGAGAATTCTCCATTACATAATTTCCTGAAAGGGAATTCAGTGTGGAAAGGAGATTTTCATTTGCTATCCTGGAAATAGTGCCCTCCAGGGAATACTTGAAATCATAGACAGTGCTGAAGATGCTGTCCCTGTAGTTCTTCCTGTAATCCTGTATCTCGTTTCTTACCTGCAGAAGATCGGAATCATCAAGACTGGTCTGTTCCAGCTGCTTTGACCTTAAGATCTCGGAGAGGGTACCGCTCTCATCTATGGAGTAAACAAGGGCTCCTGTTGAAACCCGCTGGTTTTCGTGGGTATAGTAATTCACATAGCCGTTTTTGCTGCCCTTTACCACCAGCTCATCCCTTATGCATATTCCGCGGGCAGTGGTGTTTTTTGCAAGAGACCCCAGCTTTACTTCGTATCCCGCAATGGAAGTCTTTTTGGAAGCAAGAATAACCATAATAACGATATATACGAAAATAAAACCAAAAACAGGTATTCCCAGATTCATCCTGGTCAGGGAATGTCTGTGGAATTTCCTTATTTTAGGCGCTTCTTTTTTCTGGATTTTTTTCTTACGGTGTTTAGCCATATTCCGTTAAAAGGAAAGGCTGACACCTGTGAGGCGCCAGCCTTGTTAATCAGGGTACAGATCAGACAAAATCAAGTACTGCTTTTTGAAGATCTTCAGGAAGATCCGCTTTCTTTCCCGTGAAACTGAGAGTAAGGGATACATCGCATTTTGTACTGATCTCATCTAATTTATGGATAAGCTCGATGGCGTCATTGGGGCTGCCTAAGGAAGATATGATAAGAAGTTTGTCTACAAAAAGCTGTTCAAGATCATGGTCTGCTGACATAAGTCCGCATATAAAACCATAGAATTCTTCGGCGTTATGGATATTATAATCGCTGATATTTACAAATCTGACGGTATTTTTTATCTCATACATATGAGATAGATCATTGTCTATAAAAACCACGTTTCCTTTGGCCTTTGCCTGAGCCTCGGAAACCTTTTCAAGGAGAAACTTGGTCTTCCCCTGCCCCTTTTCAGCTACGATCAACTGTATCATATCTTTTTTCCTCCTGTCCTTTGGGATCTGTTCATATGGTAATAACAGCTTCAGTGCTGATGTGGCAGCAGCTTAAACCGTTATATGTATCAATTATACTTCATATAGTATAATTAAACAACCCATTCACAAGATTTGTTGCCAGGGCTGTTTCCTGTAACCACGCAGCAGAGTGCGTGGTTACGGGATGAAAAGTATCATAATTTTTGTCACATTAATAAACATCAATAAACATATTTTCATAATCCCCATTGTTAACATAAAGTTTTTACGATATAATAACCGATGAATTTGGTCAGGCCGGTTTGTCTTACTGTTTTGGAAATACGGCAGATATCCGGCGGCCAGGAATGACTGATATTGGAGGAACATTTGAATATGAGTGACGTCAATGTAGCGGAAAACCTGAAGATTGTAAACAGGAATATTGAAGAAGCCTGTAATAGAGCGGGAAGAAAGAGGTCCGATGTCACACTTATAGCAGTATCAAAGACCAAGCCGGTGGACCTTATCATGAAGGCTTATAATGAGGGCGTCCGGGACTTCGGCGAAAACAAGGTGCAGGAGCTGACCGCAAAAATGGAGGAAATGCCGAAAGATATACGCTGGCACATGATCGGGCACCTGCAGCGCAATAAAGTCAAGTATATAGCAGGCAGGGTTGCGCTTATTCATAGCGTTGATTCCTATGAGCTGGCGGAAGAGATAAGTAAACAGTGCGTTAAGAGGGATCTAACGCAGGATATCCTTGTAGAAATCAACATCGCCGATGAAGAATCCAAGTTTGGTGCGGCTTATGACGATGCGGAGGAATTGGTTTACAAAATAATTGGTTTACCTAATATTTCAGTTAAAGGCTTGATGTGTATTGCTCCGAATGTTGATAATTATGAAGAAAATCGAAAATATTTTAAAAAAATTATAAAAAAAGTTGTTGACATAAATTCAAATACAGGAGATAATGTAAACCATGAGAACGGATTTCCGAAGGAAATACGTGAATCTTTATCGAACGGATTTCTGTCCGTCCTGTCCTTTGGGATGACCAATGATTACATAGCCGCTGTTGAAGAAGGCTCAACCATGGTCAGAGTAGGAACCGGCATCTTCGGTGAGAGAGATTACAATAAATAGACAGCAAGGCTGTTTATAAAGGGAGGAGATTGAAAATGAGTTTTTTTGACAAGATCATGAATACCTTTAGCCTGGGTGAAGACGAAGAGTATTATGATGAAGAAGACTTCATAGATGAGGAAGAAGAGGAAGAAGAGCCCAAGGGATTTTTCAATAAAAAGAAGAAGGTTGAGGAAGCAGAGGCTCCTGTAAAGAAAGCAAAGATCACTCCGATGAGATCTTCCCGCAAAAACCGTACGGAGGATTCCGAAAGGGAGATTACAATGTTCAAACCCACTTCCGATGCGGATGTATGTGATATTCTGGACGCTTTCTCTTCAGATCGTACAGTGGTTCTCAATCTTGAGGGAATTAATGAAACTCTTGCAGAAAAGATTATAAACACCATTTCCGGGGCAACCTATGTACTCAGCGGAAATATGGTAAAGATTTCAAGCTTCATATTTATAATTGCTCCTAAAAGCGTGGAACTTTCAGGTGATTCCAGCAACGAGATACCCGCCACTGCCTCAAGAGAGAGCAGCAACAGGCCATACGAATTCGCAAGGGTCGCAGGAGGCCGATTTTAATAAACAAAGCAGGAAATAATATGATATAATAAGGGCGGAGTACATACTCTGCCCTTTTCAGTTATTGAAAGAATATCGATCAGGAATAATGCCGGTATGCCGCCAACGCCATGCGTAAAGAGCAGGGTATAATTTCATCTTCCATGCCAGATCATAAATAAACGGAGGAATTTAATGTCCATAGTACATATAAAAGACACGGTCTCGGGACCGGGTTATGATATTGTTATAGAGCACAGCCTTGAGAGACTGCCTGAAATTATAGAAAAACTGGATGTAAAAGACAGGAGGGCGCTTATTGTCACCGACAGCAATGTGGCTCCTCTCTATCTTGCACCTTTATCAGAGGCGGTAACGCCATGCTTTAAGGAGGTTTTTTCTTTTACGGTGCCTGCCGGGGAAGAAAACAAGAACCTGGACAGGGTGAGGGAAATACTCTGCGAGCTGATAAAGTGTTCTTTTGACAGGAAAGACCTTATTATAGCCCTGGGAGGCGGGGTCATTGGAGATATGGCCGGTTTTGCTTCAGCAGTCTATTTAAGGGGTATACGGTTCATACAGGTGCCCACCACGCTTTTATCCCAGACGGACAGCTCCATAGGTGGCAAGACCGGAGTGGATGTGAATAATTATAAGAACATGGCAGGCGCCTTCCACCAGCCGGCATTAGTCTATATGAACACGGCCTTCTTAAAAAGTCTTCCGAAAAGACAGTTTGCTTCGGGAATGGCGGAGATCTTAAAGCACGGCCTCATCAGGGAGGCTTCATATTATGAATTTCTTGTAAACAATTTTAATGAGATCAATGACCAGGAGAGTGAAGTCCTTGAAAAAATGATAAAGAGATCCTGTGAGATCAAGGCTTTTGTGGTGGAGCAGGATCCTACGGAAATGGGAATGAGGGCAATACTCAATTTCGGCCATACCATAGGGCATGCTATTGAGAAATATATGAATTTTACGATGCTGCACGGGGAATGTGTGGCTCTGGGCATAATCGCAGCCTCCTATATCTCATATAAAAGGGAATACATTTCCACTGAAGAGTTTTATGAGATAAGGGATATGTTCCTGCCCTTTAAGCTGCCCTTATCCCTGCCTGATGACGCAGATCCCGCGGAGATCTTAAAGCTCACAAAGTCTGATAAGAAAATGGACGGGGATAAGATCAGGTTTATATTGCTAAAAAAAGTGGGAAAGGCAGCTATTGATACCACAGTAACGGACGAAGAGATACTTGACGCTTTGGACCAGCTGATCATAAAGGATGAGTGATGGATAAGAAATCAAGGATATTATTTTTTATAATCGATATTGTTTTCATAGCAGCTCTGGTATTTTTTGACCAGTATACGAAAATGCTGGCTACGGTACATCTCATGGGAAAACCAGCATATCCCTTGATCCCGGGGGTACTTGTGCTGCAATATCTGGAGGGAGGCAACCAGGGCGGGGCCTTCGGGATATTTTACGGACAGCGCTTATTCTTTATAGCTGTAGCGTCCGTATTTCTGGTCCTCATGCTAATAGCCCTTATCAGGATACCCGCCATCAGAAAATACAGGATCTTAAGGTTTTTTATATGTATGATCTGTGCCGGAGCCGTGGGCAATCTCGTTGACCGCATAAGTTCCGGTTCTGTAGTGGATTTTATCTATATCATCTACATAAATTTCCCCATTTTCAATGTGGCGGATATCTACGTGACCCTGTCCTCCCTTGGGCTGGCTGTGCTCATTCTCTTTGTATACAAAGAGGATGACCTGAATATGAAAAAGGCAAATGATCCGAGGCTCCATTATCATTCCTCGATGATAAAGGACGACAATGGATAAGGAAGCCGTATTCACAGTAGATGAAGATAATGACGGAGTACGCATTGATCTCTTTTTGTCAGGCGCCATTGATGAGCTGTCCAGAAGCTATATAAGCCGGCTCATCGCCGACGGAAAGGCCCTTAAAAATGATGTCAGGGTAAAGAAGAGCAGTGAAAAGGTGCTGTTAAATGACAGGATAAGGATCTTTGTACCGGAGTCCACTGTGCCTGACATTTTGCCGGAAAACATAGCCCTTGACATACTCTATGAAGACAATGATGTCATAGTGGTAAATAAACCAAAAGGAATGGTGGTGCATCCCTCAGCAGGACATTACAGCGGTACTCTGGTGAATGCCCTTATGTACCACTGTAAAGACCTTTCCGGTATCAACGGGGTACTGCGCCCCGGGATCGTCCACCGGATAGACATGGACACCACCGGCTCGGTCATTGCGTGCAAGAACGACAGAGCCCATCTTTCCATTGCAAAGCAGTTAAAAGAGCATTCGGTAAAGAGGCTTTACCGTGCCATAGTAAACGGAAGCATAAATGAAGACGGCACCGTAGATAAGTCCCTGGGCAGAAGCAGACATGACCGGAAAAAGATGGCTGTGGTGCCGGATGGTAAAAATGCGGTTACACATTACAGAGTCCTTGAAAATTTCGGCAGCTTTACCTACATAGAATGCCGGCTGGAGACAGGAAGAACACACCAGATAAGGGTACATATGGCTTCCATAGGGCATCCTGTGATGGGAGACGCACTTTACGGAAGCGGAAAGTGCCCCTATAAGACAGAGGGGCAGGTTCTCCACGCATATTATCTGGGTTTCATACATCCTGTAAGCGGTGAATATATAGAGACTGCTGCTCCGTTGCCGGAGTATTTTGAGAAGATCCTTAAAAGCTTAAGAAAGGAGTAAATGATCCATGAATACTGTTATCACAATAGGAAGGACCTTCGGGTCCGGGGGACGGGAGATAGGCGAAAAGCTTGCGGAAAGCTTCGGTATCAAATGCTATGATAAGGAGCTCTTAAGCAGGGCTGCCAAAGAGAGCGGTTTCTGCGAGGAGGTATTGCAAAACCATGACGAACGTCCCACCAGCTCATTTCTCTACAATCTTGTGATGGACACCTATTCCTTCGGGTATAACAGCCTTTCTTATCTGGATATGCCGGTGAGCCACAAGGTTTTTCTCGCCCAGTTCGACACCATAAAGAACATCGCATCCGACGGTCCCTGTGTGATAGTAGGGCGCTGTGCCGACTATGCGCTGCAGGATATGAAAAATGTGCTGAACATATTTATATATGCGAAAAAAGAGGCATGCGTGGACAGGGTGATGCAGCGCTTCCCCGACCTTAAAAAGAGAGAGGATGCCGCTCAGATGATCTATAAGAGAAACAAACAGAGAAAGAGCTATTACGACTACTATTCCTCAAAGAAATGGGGACATGTGGACAGCTATGACCTGTCGGTGGATTCCTCTGTCCTCGGCACAGACGGTACCGTAGATTTTATCCGGAAATTTGTGGAGGCTTATGAAAACTGTTCGTAGTTGTCCGGAACAGTCACTTGCGGAACCGCAAGTGGAAAGATGTCCAGTGGACGTGCCCGTGAAAACCGATGCCAGGCACGCCCAGCGTGCCTAAACGGCATTCAAAACATGCCACCGGCATGTTTTGCACCGGACATTTCACCTTTCGGCTCCTCATGCGTAGCACGACTATAATGAGCCGAATGCGCGTAACTATTCAGAAACCGGAGGGTTCTGAATAGTTATGATCGTCCGTAGTATTGTCTGAAGCAGCATTTGCGGTCTTTTTAGCCTTCGGCACCTCATAGGGCAGCTCGTTTTCAAAAAGATATTTTGAGGTTTCCCCAGGCAGACCCTTTACGGACAGCTTATAAGCTATATGGCGCCTTATATCGCTGTAGATCACTGCAAATACCGGGGTTCCGAGATACATTCCCATGACTCCGAAGAAACCGCCTCCCACAAGGATGGAAACCACTACCCAGAAGGCCGGGAGACCCGTGGATTCACCAAAGATCCTGGGCTTTATCACATTTCCGTCCAGCTGCTGCAGGCAGACTATCATAATGACGAAATACAGCGCCTGCATGGGGTTTATCATCAGAATGATGATGGTACAGGGAACAGCCCCGAAAAACGGTCCGAAAAAGGGAATGATATTTGTAATCCCCACAATAAAGCTCATGAGTATGGCATAGGGAGTTCCTATAATGAGGCAGAGAATGAAACACAGGATTCCGATTATCAGCGAATCCACTATGGAGCTTACTATGTAGTCCTTAAATATCCTGTCAACATTCCTTATCTCTTCAAATATGCTGTGGGCTCTTTTCCTGCTGAAATACGCCAGGGTGATCTTTCTGATCTGGGCTATGAATTTTTCCTTGAAGCTTAAGATATAGATGGAGAGGATAAGCCCCAGTGCCAGGTTCAAGACAAAGGCCACGCTTTTTGCTATACCGGAGGACAGGGTTGACCAAATCTGGTTTAAATAGGTTGGAACATCGGTCAGGAAGTCGCTGAACGATTCCTCAAACTGGGAGTAAAACTGGTTAAAATATTCTATAAATCTGGGGTTGTCATCAAAGGTCTTGTTTACGAAGGACACAAGATTATCTGCATATTCCGGGAACTGATGGGCTATGCTGGTGATACTTTCCACAAGCTGGGGGATCATGAGCCCTATAAATGAACCGATAAACAGGAACACGAAGATCACTGTCAGAGCTATGGATATATAGCGGAATATCCTTTTTGACTTTATTCCCTCAGGCTCCTTCAGCTTCAGAGCCCTGAAAAGTGCAGGTAAAAACCTGGTCTCAAAGAATTTCATTACGGGATTTAAGAGATAGGCCACAAGAAAACCGTTTATAACAGGCCGCAGCACCTTAATGAAGTTTTCAAAGCCAGTGGCAAAGATGGGATAATTAAACACTGCAAAAACGAAAAGTATGGTGCATACTGCAACAATGAAAGCTATTATCCCCATTTGGATGTATTTTTTATCCGGTTTGAACTTCATTTTTGTCTATGCCGTTCCTTCCTGTAATTAGTATCAGCCAAAACACCAAGGCTTTCATTGCCCGCCGGTGACGTGCTTAATTCTGTAAGAATATCAATGTTAAAATATTTTATTGAAAAATTTTCATTTCCTGAAAATCCGGCAGTTTACGCAGGTCTTGAGACACTGCTCATATTATTCATTATACTGGCCGCAGGTTTCCTGGTAAGTTTGATAAACCGCCTTATCACAGATGTCCTTGGGGCCGTTATCGGCATCAGGCCGGCCTTTGTACTCAGGAATTACCTTACGTATCCGGGAACCGTACACCATGAGCTGTCCCACGCACTGGCCGGATTAATAACCGGAGCCCGGGTGGAGAGCATAAGCCTGATCCCCAAAGGTAATGAGCTTGGTTCCGTAAAGATTGTACCACAGGGAAACCTTTTTTTGAAATCCCTGCAGCTGTCCCTTACTGCCATTGCGCCTGTTGTCACAGGATGCGTAAATCTCTGCCTTATGTGGAGGTTTTTACTGCCGCTTGCCGCCGGGATCTGGCAGAAGATCCTGTTCTGGTACTTATTTATCAGCATTCTTTTCCATATGAGCATGAGCGGAGCGGACTATAAAAACTTTTTTAAGGGGCTGCTGCCGTCGGTTCTTTCCCTTTTTATCCTTTTCCTGCTTCTCTCAACAGCCGGGATCGTTTTTTAAACGTCCGACAGGTTTCTCACCGCTTCCTTTTCCTCTTCAGTGGAATCCACATAATGGGTAGTGGAGGTTATGGAGGCATGTCCCAAAAGCTTCTGGACCTTTTCGATATCCCCGCCGGTAGCCTTTAGCATTGTCTCTGCGTAGGTGGAACGGAGCTTATGGGGAGTGATGCGCTTTTCCTCCGACGGAACAGAGGCACTGATGTATTTTTTAACCATAAGCTCCACTGAGCGGACGCTTATGCGTTTTCCGTCCCTGTTTAAGAAAACAGCGTTTTCTTTGTCGGAAGGGTGGTAGGTCATTTCCCTTACCTCCAGATACTTATTCAGATAGTATCCGGCGCTGTCGCTGAAATATACTACGTCAAAATTCCCTCCTTTTCTGTAAACATTAATGGAATGCTTCTTAAAATTGATATCCTTTACATCCATGCCCACAAGCTCGGAAACACGGATGCCGGTGGACAGGAAGACATTTATTATGGCAAAGTCCCTGGGACCGTTCTTTTCATGGTATTTGGCCTGCCTTTTAGAAAGACCCTCCCCGGTCTCCACGCTGTCCATGAACTGGTGCTTTGAATCATTGTCGAGATAGATGACCTCTTTTTTGGGTAGCTTTGAGCGCTGGATGAGCTCGATGGGGTTGGAACTCACCATCTTCCGGACCATCAGATATTTATAAAAGGTGTTAAGGGCCACGGTGTAATGCTGAATGGTAGTGGGGCTGCATTCCACGAACTTAACGCTGCCATCCTCCTTTTTAACGGGATAGTTCCTTAAATAATGGAGAAATTCTACTATATCCCTGTCGTTCAGCTGATCCAGCTCGTCAAGGGTGATATCCCGGATGTCCTTTGACTTCAGAGCAGGGTTATTGTCATGTATGAATACGAAAAAGGTCTTAAGCTGGTTTGCGTATGAATAGATGGACATGGCGCTTAAGCGTATTTCCCTGGCGAGAAAATAGTCGTACACATAATCAGGAAGCGTCTTTATTATCTCATTCGCCTTCTGCCTTACTTCGTAGTTTTTTTCCTTTTTATAATCTGACATTTATTTTTCTCCGCAATTTTACTTATTATATAGAATCAAGCTTTATTATTCAAGCGCAGGAATTGTCACCATTCAGTCAATTCAGATTGTCACCATTCAATCTATTCAGACTTGATTAACAGGATTAAAAGTGCTAAAATCTGCCAAAACAGAGATTTTCTGACAACGTTTTGCCGCTTCTGTTATCACTTCAAGAATCAATAGGTTATGAGACCTGCAATGGAGTTGGTTTCATGATCCTGTGATTTCGGTTTTTCCTGCCCTTATATCATTAAAATAAATAAGAGCAGAAAATTGAAGGTAAGAAAAACACAGACTGTCATAAGTGACGGTCAACTGGAGGGTTTTGATGCAAAACAAAGACAGACGGTTCCTCATCGGGGTCAAGATGTATATTTTCATTGCCATTGCTGTTTTTTCTGCAGCCTTTGGCGCTTCCCTTGTTTCATATTCACTGTATGCAAATAAGATCGATGCCTATTATAAAAACCTTTCCTTCCACTCTGCCGAAAACTTTTCCGCATTTGTGGACGGGGATTATCTGAAGGAGCTCAGGGCGGTTGTTGAGTCAGAGGAATACCAGACTCTTCGGGATGCCGCGGAAGAGGCGGACGACGAGAGCATGGTAGTGGATTATTTAAAAGAGAAAGGACTATGGGAGGGGTATGAAAAGAACAGGGGGCTCCTGGTCCGGTATCTCCGTAATATGAAGGATCTGAAATATCTGTATATCGTTGTATGGGGTGATGCGGATGATGTATATGATATGTATCTCCTTGATGATGAAGAGGAGCCTGTTTACGAAACCGGGTATTATGAGGAACGGGAACCGGAATTAATGGGAAAAGACGCAACGGATTTCATTGAACCCACTATTAACCACGGAGACTGGGGATGGCTTTGTTCTTCATATGTTCCGGTATATGATTCCAACGGCAGTCTTGTATGCCAGATCGGATGCGATATAGCCATGGATGAGATCATGAATGAACGCAGGATTATCCTGATATATGTGGTCATATGTGCGTCTGCATTTACAATACTTGTGCTGGCTGCCGCAATGCAGCTTGTCAACCGGACCGTGATTAATCCGCTGAAACTACTTACCGAGGGCTTAAAGAAGTTTTCTCCTTCAGAAACAAAGAGCTATGAAGAAGCGGGGGTCATAGATCTTAATATCAAAAGCCGTGACGAGATACAGGATATCTATGAAGAAGTCCAAATGATGCAGAAACGTATAATCGACCATCTCCGGGATCTTTTGACTGTCCAGCAGCAGAAGGAACTGGCTGAAAGCGAGGTAAAGGAGAAGGAGAAGGAGCTGGGGGAGATGAGCAGGGATGCCCTCAGTGATTCCTTAACAGGTGTGGGGAATAAGCTGGCTTATACAAGGACCATCGAGAAATTAAACAACAGGGTAAGAGCCAAAGAGCCCGGTCTTTCCTTTGCCATTCTGATGATCGATGTGAACTGTCTGAAGGTAATAAATGATAATTACGGCCATACCTCGGGGGATACCTACCTGAGGGGATGCTGCCATACCATCTGCGAGGTCTTCAAGCATTCACCGGTATTCCGTATCGGAGGAGATGAGTTTATAGCTGTTTTACAGGGCAGCGATTATGACAGGCGTTTTGAGAAGCTGGAGGAGCTGAACAGTCAGTTTGAACGGTTGTTTAACGATAAGAGCATTGATCCCTGGTTCCGTTATTCCGCTTCCTCAGGCATAGCGGATTTCGCCTCCGATGACAGTTCGGTGGAACTGGTATTTAAGCGTGCCGATAAGGCCATGTACGAATCCAAGCAGGCATTTAAAAAGAAGTACGGTCTGGAAACAAGGTAAGTACAGGGGAACGGTTCTGGACAGCCACCTTGAATTATCTGATATTTATTGTAATTGTAGTATTTTTATTATAGCATTAGGAATATGGCAGATTTTGATAATATTAACAAAAAAACAGATCATGTTGTCATAGTGGATGATGACCAGAGCAACCTGATGGTGGCAGGGCGCATCTTAAGCAGCGCAAATATCCATGCCACTGCGGTAAAAAGCGGTCAGGCTCTGCTTGACTATATGATGGATCACAGCGTGGATCTCATACTTCTTGACATACTTATGCCGGGAATGGATGGTTTTACGACTTTGAAGCTGCTCCGGGAGCAGGAGAATGCCCAGGGTAAGGATACACAGACCCCTGTGATCTTCCTTACCGCGGATGAGGACGAAGAGTCCGAAGTTACCGGTCTTTCACTGGGAGCCATGGATTTCATTAAAAAACCCTTTATCCCCGAGGTATTCCTTTTAAGGGTAAGGCATATCATGGAGCTGGTGCAGCTGCAGAAAAATCTTTCCGACAAGGTGGACATGAAGACAAAGGAGATTGAGGATCTGTTTCTGCACGTTGTGAGCAGTCTTGCGGATGCCATAGACGCCAAGGACACATATACCAACGGACATTCCGGCCGTGTGGCCAAATATTCCCGGATGATAGCGAGTAAATACGGCTATTCAAGGAAACAGCTGGATGACATATATATGATGGGGCTGCTCCATGATGTGGGGAAGATCGGTATTCCCGATGCGGTCATTAACAAGCCCTCGACCCTCACTCCGGAGGAATACGGAATAATAAAGAACCATCCTGTATTAGGGGACAGGATACTTAAAAATATCAGTGAGATGCCCTCCCTGGCTACGGGAGCCAGATGGCATCATGAACGCTATGGGGGTGGCGGATATCCTGACGGACTGTCCGGAGAAGAAATACCGGAGGAAGCCAGGATCATTGCTGTGGCTGACGCCTATGACGCCATGAGCAGCAGGAGAAGTTACAGGGAAGTACTGCCTCAGGAAACCATCAGGCAGGAGATAATCAAGGGAATCGGAACCCAGTTTGATCCTCATTTTGCTGATATCATGCTCTCAATCATGGCAGAAGATACCAACTACGAAATGAAGGAACAGGAAACTTGAAAAACAATTCAAACAGCAACGAACTGTTTAAGACTGCACATATAGTCATACTCGAGTGTTACACCATTTTTTCCCTTGTGCTTTCAGGAGAGGCACTTTTATTAAACTGGGAAAAATGGACTATCATTCTGATTGAATCAGGTCTGATCCTGGCCTGGATGCTGCATTTCAGAAAGTCCCTGTCTGAAAAAATCAGGCTATATCTCTATTCCATCCTCATGATGGGCACCTTTTTTTTCTATGGAATACACAGAACAAGCACTTATGATCTGGCACCTGTAATGCTGGCAGTCATTATGATCTACACCATGACCGGTGTCTCGGCTCTTATCCATTTGTGTATAGCTACATATTTTGTGACCATGGGCTACGAGCTCTTTTCCATGACGCTTGCGGGAGAGACCTTTGATTCCCTGACCGTTACCAGAACAATGCTGCATTTTGCCATGATATTAATGGCGGGCTGGGTTTCCGTTACCATCATCAGCAAATGGGAACAGGTGATGAAAAAAAATGATGCGGAAATCGAATATCTTGAGGATTCTTCAAGGCGTATGACGGATTTCATGGCCAATGTCTCCCATGAGATACGTACTCCCATTAACGCCGTCATAGGTCTTTCGTCCATATTAAAAAAAGAAAAGCTTTCCGGACAGGTTAAGAATAACGTGGAATCCATATCCAAAGCAGGTTACCGCGTGATGAACCAGGTGGATGACATTCTGGACTTTTCTGAAATAGACATGGGAAGGCTCTCTACAGTCCATGAAAACTATATGATAACCTCCCTTATACACGATCTGATCCTTAAGCTCAACTATACCGAGGACTATGACCTGGATCTGGTGGTGGATGTGGATCCCCTTGTTCCCGCAGAGCTTAAGGGTGATGAGAATAAGATAAAAAAGATTCTCTGGCATCTTATCCTGAATGGTTACAAATATTCAAAAGAGGGGGGCGTGTATGTCCGGATAAGCGCAGCAAAGCGTGATTACGGCATAAATCTCATTATGGAGGTGCTGGATACCGGTTCCGGAATGACGGAGGACGAGATCGAACACGCCTACGAGAAATTCTATCAGTCGGATTCGGGACGCAGCAGAAGCGAAGGCGGACTGGGGCTTGGAATTCCCATTGTCAGCGGTTTTGTCAACAGTATGGGCGGCGTGATGTCCATAAAGAGCACTCCCGGAGAGGGAACCCATGTGACAGTGAGCCTTCCCCAGGAAATAGCGGATCCCGATCCCTGTCTGGAGGCGGAAGAGAAGGAAAAGATCTCTGTTGCCGGTTTCTTAAGCTTCATGACCACGGAAAACCTGAAGATAAGGGAGAGCTACATGGAGATGATCTCAAGACTTTCCAAGGGGCTTTCTGTTCCCTTTCACAGGGTTGAATCCATAAAAGAGCTGAAAAGGCTTTTAGAAACACAGGAGATCACCCATGTGTTTATCGGCACCGGTGAATTTCTTGAAAACAGGGAGTATATTGAAGAGCTTTCACACAAGATGAATGTGGCACTGGTTTCCGACCGGGGATTTGATTATGTACCGGAAAAGAGTATAACCGTTCTCCCGAAGCCTTTCCACGGCGTACAGATAGTCAGATTTTTAAACCATAATTTCAGACAGGATGAAACCATAATAACCCATCGTATGATCTGTCAGGGCGTTACCGCTCTGATAGTTGATGACGAACCCATGAATCTCATGGTTGGCCGGGAGATCTTTTCTTCCTACGGTATTCAGGTGGAGACTGCAAACGGCGGACATGATGCGGTAAGTATCTGTTCTGCAAAGAAATATGATCTGATCTTTATGGATCATATGATGCCCGGAATGGACGGCATAGAAGCCATGAAGCTTATAAAAAACAGATACCGCAGCAGTGATACGGAGGTATGCTTTATCGCCCTCACCGCCAACGCCACCAGCTCCGCCAAGGAACTGTTTTTAAATGAAGGCTTTGACGCTTTCCTTTCAAAGCCCATAGATATAGCCGAGCTGGAACGGGTATTAAAGAGGGTTCTGCCCAGAAATTCCATTATTTATCAGGATTTACCTGTCCAGGAAGAAAACAGGGGCAGGGAAGATAAGGACAAAGAGGATACGGGGATCAAAAATGCCGGATCCAAGGAAAAGGCGGCCGCAGGTGAGGATACCGGGGATGATTTCTATAACAGGCTTGAAGAACACGGTATCGACACTGCCTCCGGGCTTAAATACTGCTTAAATGACCACAATTTCTACCGGCAGGTGCTCCTGTCCTATGCTGAGGATCATGATCTAAAAACAAGGGAGCTGAACGGCTTCTATGAGGCTGACAACTGGAGTGATTATGCCGTCAAGATACATTCGGTAAAGAGCAGCTCCAAAATGATAGGAGCCCTGAACATCTCGGAAAATGCCAGGATACTGGAGGAAAATGCCAAGGCCGGCAACGGTCCGGAGATAAAGAAACACCATCCTGGATTTATGGAAGAGTATACAGCTCTTATGGAAAATATTGTAGACGTGCTTATGGACGGCTTTATGACAGAGAACGATACGGAAGATGAGGTATTGGAATTCATGCCCGTTAACAATTCCGGCAGTGATGTATCTAAAGAAAGGAGTATGGTTTGAAAAGGCTGAAGGCTTTCTTTGACAGTTTCAAAGACCCGGACAAAGACCTTAATGAACGTGTATTCCTGCTGCTCACGATCATCGCGGATTTTGCCCTTTTTATCGCTTTTATCGGCGACCTTATATCAAAGGAAAACAGGTATGAGTGTTATACCCTGGCTATGGGCATTGTTATCGCACCGACTATATCCATTATCTCCATAAAAAAGAGAAAGGTTAAGGTTGGCACGGCATTGATAGCGACCGGTATCATTTTTTTCATACTCCCCATGAATTTTATCTTCGGCGGGGGACTGACAGGAGGCTCCGTATTCTGGTATTCCTTCTGCTATCTCTATATTGGGCTTATTCTTACCGGTGTCATGCGTATCTTCATGCTTTCACTGCTCACCGGTCTGGTGCTGCTGGAATTCTTTATTTCTTTTTATTATCCCGCCATTATAATCGGGCACAGCAGGGAAATGCAGCATATCGACTCCCTGATCTCCCTGCTCCTGGTGGGCTTTGTTATCTATATCATGGTGTGGTTCCAGAACCTTTTATTTCTTGAAGAGAATAAGAGGGTCAAAGCCCAGGCAAAGGAGATAGAAGAGCTGAATAAGGCACAGAGCAGGTTTTTCTCCAGCATGAGCCACGAGATACGTACTCCCATAAATACCATAATAGGATTAAACGAAATGAATTTAAGGGGTGATGTATCGGAGGAAATAGAGGAAAATGCCGAAAATATCAGGGCTGCTTCCAGAATACTCCTGTCTCTTATCAATGATATTCTGGATATGTCAAAAATGGAATCCGGGAAGCTCAGGATCGTAAATGCCCCCTATGATATAAGGGTCATGCTTGCGGACATAGTAAACATGCTCTCCGGCAGGACTAAAGAAAAGAACTTAAGCTTTATAGTAAATGTGGATCCCGAGATGCCCTGCAGACTTATATCCGACGAGGTTCGCTTAAGGCAGATCCTTATCAACCTTTTGAATAATGCGGTCAAATACACAGAGAGGGGATATGTATCCCTGGATATAGAGTGCAGCCGGACCGAAGACGGGAAAGCTCTTGTGACCTATACCGTGGACGATACGGGAATGGGCATCAGAAAGGAAAACATTCCCTATCTCTTTGATGCCTTCCGCAGGGAGGATCTGGAAAAGAACCGCTATATAGAGGGCACAGGACTGGGTCTTTCCATAGTAAAGCAGCTTGTGGATCTTATGGGTGGTAATATTTCCGTAAACAGTGTATACACCAAGGGTTCCACCTTTATCGTCACCATTTTACAGGATATAGATGATGCTGCGGCAATAGGAAGGGTGGATATCAGCGCCCTCCACTCCGCAGGCGACAGAAAGAAGTACCGCCAGAGCTTTGAGGCTCCGGAAGCCAGGATCCTGGTGGTGGATGACAATAAATCAGGGCTTATGGTGACGGAAAAGCTGCTCCGGGAGACCAGGATACATGTGGATACAGCGCGCAGCGGCAAAATGTGTCTTGAAAAGACCTCAGATACCCGTTATCACGCGATACTGATGGATCACCTGATGCCGGAAATGGACGGTATAGAGTGCCTGCACCTTATAAGGGAACAGGCCGGAGGCTTTAATAAGGATACCCCTGTGGTAGCCCTCACCGCCAATACCGGCAGTGAAAACGAGGCTCTATACAGAAAAGAGGGCTTTGACGGCTATCTTACAAAGCCCATAGATCCTCCGCTCCTTGAAGACATGCTCATCTCCATCCTGCCGGAGAACCTTGTATTTGTTAAAGAAGAGGAAGATCCACATGACTTTGAGGACAGGGTATTCAGGAGGACCAAACACAAGATCCCGCTTCTTATCACCACAGACAGCATAGCGGATCTTCCCCGTTCCATCATTGCGGATAAAAAGATACCTGTTCTTCCTTACAATGTGACCCTGGGAGATGCTTTATTTAAGGACGGTACAGAAGCGGAGGGCGAGGCCGCTTTCCGCAGGGACAGCAGTATTCCAATGAGCTGCTATTCCGCCGATGTCAGGGATTATGAGGATTTCTTTGCGGACAATCTTTCCAGGGCATCCCATATTCTCCATATCTCACTGGCTAAGAACGTGGGGACCGGCTATGATAACGCCTGTGCAGCGGCTATGGCCTTTGATAACGTAACTGTATTTGATTCCGGGCATCTTTCCGCCGGTATCGCACTTATGGTATTGAAGGCTTACGAGCTTTCGGGCATCAATAATCCGGGGCCACAGGAGCTGGCACAGCAGCTTGAAGAGTATAAAAACAGGATAACTACCAGTTTTATTGTGGATGATACGGAATACATGCATAAGTCCGGAAAGATAAAGGAGTGGGTTTACAAGTTCTGTAATGCCATGATGCTCCATCCGGTGGTCAAAATGAGAAACAGCTCCATAATCTCCGGAGACATTATCTTCGGGGGACGTGAGGACGCAAGGAGGATTTATATCAAAAAGGCCCTGAGGAAAGCCTCTTCCATAGATAAAAAGCTGTTGTTTATCGTCTATACCGGAATGCCTCTGGAGGAAGCGGGGGATATAAAAAGGGAAGTGCTCTCCGTTGTGCCCTTTGAGACAGTATATCTCAAGAAAGCCTCATCCCCCATCTCCATTAACCTGGGCCCCGGCTGCTTCGGACTGATATTTATGAGAAAATAGGCGTTGCAGTTCAATGGACTGTCAGTCCGCTTAAATAGTAAAATAACGTCCCTATAGTTTGACAAGAGGACGTAAAACTATTAGAATTACAACGTTTATTAAAGCATCACACCAATGACCGGTTTATATACGGTCAAAGGGGAGCAAACCTTAAATGGCGTAGCTCCCGGAAAAGTAAGGAGGAGAAACAGTATGAAAAAGATTATTTCAGTTTTACTGACCGGTGCTATGGCTTTCAGCCTTGCAGCCTGTGGTGCAGGCGGCGGAAATGCAGGCGGAGGCGACACTATCCGTATCGGTGTATTCGAGCCCTCAACAGGTGACTCTGCATCCGGCGGAAAGAAGGAGATCCTCGGAATGCAGTATGCAAATTCAGAGACTCCCACTGTGGAAGCAGGAGGAAAGACCTATAAGGTAGAGCTTGTATACGCGGATAACGGTTCTTCAGCAGACAAGGCTCCTTCAGCAGCTTCCGAGCTGGTAGGAAAGGATGTTTCACTTGTTCTCGGTTCCTACGGTTCAGGTGTTTCTATGGCAGGCGGTCCCAAGTTTGAAGAGGCCGGACTTGCCGCAATGGGCGTTACCTGCACAAACCCCAACGTAACAGCAGGAAATGATTACTATTTCAGGATTTGCTTCTTAGACAACTTCCAGGCTGACGTACTTGCAAACTTCGCTATGGATAAGTTCTCCGCAAAGAAGGCTTACTGCCTCGGTGAGAACGGCAACGAGTACGATCAGGGTCTTGTGGCTTTCTTTACAAAGGTATTTGAGGCAGCAGGCGGAGAGGTTATTTCAGACTCATTCCCCACAAACAATTCAGACTTTACCTCATACCTCAATAAGGCAAAGAGCGAGAACGCAGATGTTATCTTCACGCCCGTTTCCATCGCTTACGCAAAGCAGATCATGGAGCAGGCAGCATCACTGGATATAGGAATTCCTTTCCTTGGTTCCGATACACTTGATGACAACATGGTTCTTGAGGCAACAAAGGATACCTCCCTTCAGCTCTATGTTTCAACCTTCTATCAGGAGGGTGGTTCAGAAACCTTTGATAAGGGCATCAAGGAGTACATCAACGGCAATTCCGACGCCCTTACGGCAAACGGCGGAAATGACACCATCTCCGCAGTTACGGCAATGGGTTACGACGCATATTATGTGGCTCTTGAGGCCATCAAGGCTGCAGGCAGCGGCGACAAGGGTGCCATAAAGGGAGCACTTCCCAAGGTTACCTATGACGGAGTATCCGGTTCCATCGCCTTTGACGGCCAGGGTGATGCAGTACGTGACACCGCATATATCAAGACTGCTGATACAGCAACCGGAACATGGGCTTTTGAGAAGGTTCAGACTGGTTCAGGAAATTAAAGAAGGAACAGGAAGTACTAAAGTTTGAAAGCATTACTTTCAAACTTTCATCGGTGCCGTGGCAGGCACGGCACCGATGGGCACACTTGCCTGCGGCAAGGTACATATTATGGAATATGTAATTTCCGTACTGCTTTCCGGCATATCCGTAGGCGGGCAGTATGCGCTTATTGCTATAGGATATACGCTTGTTTACGGTATCTTAAGACTTATAAACTTCGCCCATGGCGATGTATTTATGGTGGCGGGACTACTGGGGATCTATCTGACGGCTACACTGCCTATCCCGGTGTCCCTGCCCCTGGTAATTGTATTTACGGTGCTTTTAGGCTTCACGATCGAACGTGCGGCCTATAAGCCCTTAAGAGAAGCGCCCCGTATGTCTGTCATGATCTCGGCCATCGGGGTAAGCTATCTCCTGCAGAATACGGCCACCTATGTAACAGGAGGCCAGCCCATGACCTATCCCACCATACCCTTTTTATCGGATACTGTTAATGTGGCCGGAACCCAGACCAAATGGGTGGTGATCATCACACCCTTCCTGGTGCTTATTCTGGTGACATTTCTTACCATGCTGATAAACCGTACAAAAGTCGGTATGGCCATGCGTGCAGTGTCAAAGGATTTTGAGACCAGCCGTCTTATGGGCATCAGGATCAACAGCGTGATTTCGGTGACCTTTATAATAGGCTCCGCACTGGCTGCAGTGGGCTCCACACTTTTCTTCACCAACTATCCGGCTATCACGCCTATGGCGGGTGCCATGCCCGGACTTAAGGCCTTTGTTGCAGCTGTCTTTGGAGGCATCGGTTCCATTCCGGGAGCTGTGATAGGAGCTTTTATCATCGGCATCTGTGAAACGATAATAAAGGGACTTCCCTCCAACTGGGATGTTTCAGTCTTTTCCGATGCCTTTACCTTTGCTTTACTTATTGTGATACTGGCGTTCAAGCCCCAGGGGCTCTTCGGCGAAGCCGCCGCAGATAAGGTTTAATCATGACTACTACGAAAAAGAATAATCTTCCGACCATCCTGGTGATAGCCGGATTGCTGATATTTGTAATAATACTGGAAAACATCCGCTCTGTATTTCCATTCTTGCCGCAGATATTTGATCCCATGAGTCCGCTTTTTACGGTGCTGAAAAAAGCCGCCGTATATTCCCTTGTGGCTGTTTCCATGAACCTGCTGAACGGATTTACGGGTCTCTTTTCTCTGGGACAGGCGGGATTTATGCTGCTTGGTGCCTACACCTACGCCATACTTACGGTTCCCGCTGAACTTAAAGACCAGGTTTACTACCTCTTCGGCGGCTGCGCCTTCCAGTTTTCCTTTGTGGATTTCTTTAAGGGGATCTTCGGTGCCACGGGAGTTCCCGGAGCCATAAGCATGGTGCTTGGCTGCCTTATAGCCCTGATTCTCGCAGGCTGTGTGGCAGGGTTCTTTGCTTTTCTCATCGGATTTCCTGTTTTAAGGCTGAAAAGCGATTATCTCGCCATAGCTACACTGGGGTTTGCGGAAATACTCCGTGCCATCTTCCAGTGGCAGAGGCTGGGACCCATCACCAACGGTGCCAATATGATAAAGGGCTTCCCCACATTTTCAAGCTTTAATATCACGGACGGTTCCGGCAGGGTGGTGCTGCAGCTTTCCACCTTTGTACCCTTTCTTATTACCACTGTCTGTGTCGTAATAATAGTGCTTCTCATCAATTCCTCCTACGGCAGGGCATTTAAGTCCATAAGGGATGATGAGATCGCCTCTGAAGCCATGGGAATAAAGCTCTTTTCACATAAGATGCTCTCATTCGTTATTTCCAGCTTCTTTGCCGGAGTCGGGGGAGGACTCTTTGCCATGTATGTGGCCAATGCCCAGGCCAAGGCCTTTACTTCCACCATGACATACGAAATACTTCTTATCGTGGTAATTGGCGGCATCGGATCTGTGTCCGGCTCCATAATCGCCACCTTCCTCTATGTGGCCTGCTCCGAATGGTGGCTCCGTTTCCTTGACAGTGAGCAATACATCGGAGGCTTTAAGGTACCGCTTCTTCGGAACGGTTTCAGGATGGTGGTATTCTCCGTTGTTATCATGATCATCGTGCTTTTCTTCTCCAAGGGAATAATGGGAAGCAGGGAGATCGATCTCAATTCCCTCTTTGTGAAAAAAGATAAAAAGAAGGGTCAGAAATAACTGCCTTAATACCCTGAATAAAATAACAGGGACTATAATAAAGGCATGAAAGGATAAACAGAAAGTAATGGGAGAACAGGCGGTAAAAAACGCTTTACATATTGAAAACGTCACAATGCAGTTCGGGGGCGTTGTTTCCGTAAATAATCTGACACTGGATGTGCCGGAGCATAAGATAATCGCTCTTATCGGACCTAACGGTGCCGGAAAGACCACGGCTTTTAACTGTATCACAGGGGTTTACCAGCCTACCAACGGTCTTATCGAATTTATGGGAAAGCCCATGGTCAGGAATTTCCCCAAGGGCAAGATTTTAAAAAACTATCTCGGCGAGAACGCTGGTAAATACAAGGATCTGCCGGTCATTGCCCCTACCCCGGACGAGATAACTTTTCTCGGGATAGCCAGGACCTTTCAGAATATCAGGCTCTGGAAGAGCATGACGGTATTTGAAAACGTGCTCACCGCAAAGCATATGAGGGCTAAGCAGAATGTTTTTTCCGCCACCTTCAGGGGGAATTTAAGCGAAGAGAAACGGATGAGGGAGGAGACCATGGCTCTTTTGTCCGAGCAGGGTCTTGATGAATATAAGGACGAGCTTGCAACAAGCCTGCCCTACGGCCTGCAGAGAAGACTGGAGATCGCCAGGGCTCTGGCCACGGATCCGAAGCTTTTGCTCCTTGATGAGCCTGCTGCGGGCATGAATCCCCAGGAGACCCTGGAGCTTGCGGATTTTGTAAGGACCATCAGGGAAAAATACGATCTCACCGTATTCCTTATCGAGCATCATATGGATCTCGTAATGAATATTTCCGATTATATCTACGTCATTGATTTCGGAAGTGAGATAGCAAGAGGTCTGCCCCAGGAGATACAGTCAAACGAAAAGGTCATTGAAGCATATCTCGGTGTTTCGGACGAAAAGTGATATATATTAAGGAGTTTTATTATTAAGCCATGAGCGAAGATGTATTAAAGATAAATGATCTGAAGGTGAGATACGGCGGCATAGAGGCCGTCCGCGGCATAAGCTTTTTTGTTAAAAAGGGAGAGATCGTGACCCTTATCGGAGCAAACGGAGCCGGAAAGAGCTCCACACTCCGGGCTATATCCGGCCTTATCAAGCCGGCCGGAGGAAAGGTGGAGCTTGAGGGGGAGGATATTACCGCGAAGGATTCCACCACCATTGTCTCAAAGGGGCTTATGATGGTTCCGGAGGGCAGACGGATATTTCCAAATCTTTCGGTTCTTGAAAATCTGAAGATCGGAGCATATTTAAGAAATGACGATCTGGAAGAAGACCTGAACATGGTATACGGATATTTCCCGAGACTTAAGGAGCGCTCCTGGCAGGCAGGAGGAACCCTTTCCGGAGGAGAACAGCAGATGCTTGCCGTGGGAAGGGCATTAATGGGAAGACCAAAGCTCCTTATGATGGACGAGCCCTCTCTGGGACTTGCACCCATTGTGGTACAGGATATTTTCGAAATAATAAAGCGTATCCATGAAAACGGTACCACAGTCCTTCTTATAGAGCAGAACGCAAATATGGCTCTTCATGTAGCTGACAGGGCCTATGTAATAGAAAACGGAAAGATCTCCCTTGAGGGAACAGGTAAGGAGCTGCTGGCAGATGAAAAGGTTCAGGCGGCATATCTGGGCGCCAGGGGATAAGAGTATCATTCAAAATTACTATCCCGAGGCAAGGAAGGAAAAGAACAATTGCTATTACATTCCTTCGGATGTTGAAGCCCTTGAATATTATGCATTTTGCGGTGCAGGCATTAAGGCTCTGTTCATTCCGAAGAGCGTTAAAAAAATTGAACATGAAGTATATTATAATAGCCTTTATTATTATGCACTCTTTAATGATTCTTCCATAAAGAATATCTACTTCGAGGGAACCGAAGAGGAGTGGGAAAAGGTCTGGAATACGAAAAAACTGGATCCCGACAGTTATCTTCCCAAAATAGAATACGAATGTAAGTCTGAGGATGTTGAAAAGAAATTACCTGACGGAGATAAAACCGGCGGAGATAAAACCGGAGAAGATAAAACTGACGGAGGAGAAACCGGAGGAAATAAATCCGAAAGCTCGAATGTCATAATTATCACTGTATCCGATAATCTTCCCATGGATTACGCCACAGATGATAAAGGGGATTTCAAGTGTTCCTATAACCATTCAATACCATTCTTCGGAAAAGCAAAACCACAGCTGGATTTCTTCGGAGAGACAGGAATAAAGGTTGTATACAATAATGAGGAGTATCAGGTTTCAAAAGCAAAGATCAATGCAAAGAAAAAACGGATAACTGTCACAGGTCTTAAAAAAGCAGACGGTTCCGACGCTGAAAAGGATCTGGTAAAGTCAATAAAAAAAGCCACAAAATGAGCAAATGCATTAAATTTCAATACAAATCCCTTTTATATAAGGGATGACGTCAAAGTGGAGCCCAAAAAGGGCAAAGACGGCAGCTTAAAGAGTGTAAAGATCGAAATAAAGGGAAAACTCTACAAGGCAAAAAATAATGAATATACCTATGTCAGCGAAACTGACACCGTAACCTTTGACAGTGATAATCTCAAGGGCAGCAGGAAACTTAGATGAGAGCAGGAACCATGAATACCATAAGACGTGCAGAAGAGAAAGACATACCGGCTATATTAAAGCTCTTAATTCAGGTGGATATGGTTCACCATGAGGGCAGGCCTGATATCTTCAAGGGTCCGGCCACCAAGTATAACGGGGAAGAGCTGAAGGACATAATAAAAAACACCGAAACGCCGGTATTCGTTTGTGTTGATGAAGAGGGAAGGGTCATAGGCCACGCCTTCTGTATCCATAAGCAGGTTACCGGGGACCACGTACTGACAGACATCAGGACACTGTATATCGACGATATCTGCGTGGATGAAAACCACAGGGGACAGCACGCAGGAAAAGATCTCTACAACCACGTCATAGACTATGCCGGATCAAACGGCTTCTACAATGTGACCTTAAACGTCTGGAGCTGTAACCCCGGGGCCATGAGATTCTACGAAAAAATGGGTCTTAAACCCCAGAAGGTGGGAATGGAAGTTATACTGTAATCCTTGATAAAATTAATCAAGTGTATTATTATGTATCAAGATTGAATAATTATTCAGGACAGGAGGAGAATTATTATGATGAAAAAGATAATTGCAACCGTTGTCATTTCAGCTATGGTATTTGCCATGACAGCCTGCGGCGGAGGGAAGGCTGCTGAAGAAAAGGCCGGAAGCGGCATAAAGACCGTTACAGATGGAAAGCTCACTGTTGCCACATCTCCGGACTTTGCGCCCTATGAATTTTATGCAGTAGATGAAAAGGGAACACCTGAGCTTGCGGGCTTTGACATCGCACTTGCAGGCTATATCGCTGAATATCTTGGGCTGGAGCTGGAGGTAGTGCCTGTGGACTTCGACGGAGTTCTTATGGAGCTGCAGACAAAGTCGGTGGATATTGGGCTTGCAGGCCTTTCACCGGATCCCAAGCGTGATTCCATCATGGATTTCTCCGATATTTACTATGAGGGCGGACAGTCCTTCGTATGCACAAAGGCAAACCAGGATAAATTCAAGAGCTTAGCGGACACAAACAAAGCAGAGTATGAGATAGGCGCACAGACAGGATCCATACAGGTGGATCTGGCAACGGCAAACAGCCCTGATGCGGATCTTATACAGCTTACAAAGGTTACGGATATTGTGGCCGAGGTCATTGCGGGCAAGCTTGACGGAGCATATATCGAGACCGCTGTGGCAGAGAGCTATGCCAAGAATTATCCCGATCTCTGTGTCGCACTTGAGGTTCCCTATGATGGAGCGGAAGGCTCTGCAGTAGGAGTATGTAAGGGCAATAAAGAGCTTCTTGAAGGAGTGAACAAGGCCATCGCAGAAGCAAAAAAATCAGGCAAGATGGATGAATTCGTAGCAAAAGCCAATGAACAGGCAAGCGGCGAGATCATCGAGGGACTTCTGGACAAATAAAAAGACTTTAAGGTTCGGCACCTGCAGACTTATTCTGCGGGTGCCTGTATTTAATTGCTATGAATGATTTTGTAAAAATAGATAATTTTCCCAAGCTGATCCCCTATGCCTCGCTGTTCTGGCAGGGGCTTGTGGTTACCGTACTCCTGTCGCTCTTTACGGTGGTGATAGGCTTTGTTCTGGCACTTATCCTGTCCGCCATGCGTATGAGCAGATTTTACCCCCTTTCCTTTCTGGGTCTCGACAAGGAGGGACACCAGATGGAGTGCGGCTTTGGGGTAACAGTCGGAAAATTCAATCCCATAAGCTTTATTGCCACCGCCTATGTGGAGATACTGCGTTCCACCCCTGTAATAGTACAGGTGGCTATTATATATTACGGGGTATTCGGAGCCCTTATAGAGCTTCCGTCTTTTACTTTCCTGGGGTTCATAAAATTTGAACGGTTTTTACCCGGAGTCGTGGCTCTCGGCATGAATTCCGGTGCTTATCTCTGTGAGATAATGAGATCCGGCATCCAGTCCATAGACGGCGGACAGACAGAGGCTGCCAGATCCTTAGGCATGAGCCAGTTTCAGAATATGAAGTACATAATACTTCCCCAGGCCATAAAGAATATCCTGCCTGCCATAGCTAACGAGTTCGTTGTTATCATAAAGGAATCAGCCATTACCTATACCATAGGCGTACAGGATATCATGTCAGCCGTAAATGCAGTGAGAGGCGCAACCTTTATCATTATCGAGCCTCTGCTTATCGCGACTTTTATCTACTTCTGCCTCTGCTTCCCTACAAGCAAGGTTATAGCATACTTTGAAAGGAGGATGAGCCGTGGAGACAGGAGATAAGCTTATAGAGATCACGGATCTTGAAAAGCACTATAACTTTGGAGCTATAAAGGCTCTGGACGGAGTGACCGTCACCATAAATAAGGGCGATGTCATGGTTGTGATTGGCCCCTCCGGAAGCGGAAAATCCACTTTCTTACGTTCCCTGAACCTCCTTGAGGAGCCCACCGGGGGCGCCATCATCTTTAATAATGTGGATATCACCAAAAAGAAGTATAAGGATGAGAGTGGTAAATGGGTAAAGGTAAATATGGATCTCCACCGCCAGAAAATGGGGATGGTATTCCAGCATTTCAATCTCTTTCCCCATAAGACCATAATGGAAAACATGACTCTGGCTCCCGTCAAGGTTAAGCATGTTCCGGAGGCCGAAGCAGAAAAAAAAGCCCTTGAACTCCTTAACCGGGTAGGACTTGCGGACAGGGCATCTGCCTATCCCATACAGCTATCGGGAGGCCAGAAACAGAGGATAGCCATAGTAAGGGCTCTTATGATGGAGCCTGAGGTTATGCTCTTTGACGAGCCCACATCGGCTCTGGATCCCGAAATGGTGGGAGAAGTGCTGGATGTTATGAAGGAGCTGGCAAAAGAGGGCATGACAATGGTTGTAGTAACCCATGAAATGGGCTTTGCCAGGGAGGTTGGAAACCGGGTGCTCTTTATGGCTGACGGAAAGCTGCTTGAGGAAGGAAGCCCCGCTGATGTATTTGATAACCCGAAACACCCCAGACTTAAGGAGTTTTTAAGTAAAGTACTATAAATGTAATTGTTCAGAACAGTCACTTGCGGAACCGCAAGTGGAAAGATGTCCAGTGGACATCT
>CAMJPM010000017.1 GCA_946407725.1 uncultured Lachnospiraceae bacterium | reverse complement strand
CTGTCGGTCAAAACGTGCCCGTAAAACGTCCGCTGGACGTTTTACCGCAAAAAATGATTTTTGATTAAAAACAATCAAAGAAATCATTTTTTGCTCGGTGTGGGGGCGGTAACTAATCGTTACCGCCCTGTGATATGACCATATTTCCAATCGAAAACAAGTTTTCGTTGAAAAATATGGTCATATCACAGGGGGTTCTGAATAGTTACATAAAATCTATGTATTACGGATCAGTCCTCTTTATGCCAATGCCAGAAGTAAAATCCAATTAACAGAATGTATATGCTGATTGCATAGAAAAAGGTAAATGCCAGTAATGGAATTGAAATATCCCGGTCTTTTTTATTCATATATCAATCCTCCGTTTTCATCGTTATCAGAATAATTGTAATTATACGACAAAAACAATAATGATAAAAGGGTTTTTTATTGCCAAATGTCCATAAACAACGTATATTTAGTATGTATTTATGCAATAGGAAAAATGGTTTTCGGACAGTCTGCCGGGGAGGGGAAAAACCGTTTGTTTTTCACACGGAAGGAATCCCGGTTATATAGGAGGAAAATAAAAAATGCCACAGGCAGGGGAAGTAAAGGTAAATGAAAAACGGAAGCAGGAGATACGTGTTGAGGAGAAGAAATTCGCTCCGGAAAAACAGGATCTGAAGCTGGATTTCAAGAAGACGGAGGCCGCAACTTACAGTGATTATAAGAAGAGCGCGGGGGAAGCACTTGATACTGCGGAGCTTGGAAGCACAAGCTTTAATTTCCAGTGAATTTCCCCTGACTTACAAAGGCTTTAGGAAAGGAATGGGATATGAGAAATAACAGACACATAGCTCTGATCACATCTGCTTCGCTGATCCTGACGCTTATCTTCAGCTTTCCGGTTTTTGCTGAAGGGATCAGCAGTGATCCTCCGGAGGCCGCCATTTCCGGCGAATACGTGCCGGGGGATGTGATACTTTGCATCAAGACGGATGTGGCGGATGAAAAGAAGATAGCCTCTCAGTCTGCAGGCATTTTTAAGCCTGAACCGGACATAGACAGCGGCTTCCTGATGGATGTGAGCAAAGCAGCTGAAGCCTTTGAGGAAGAGGGGGTTGCGGCAGAAGCCAACGGAAAGGGAAAAGAGGGGCTGTCCTCCCTTTTCAGTTCCGCACTTACAGGCGTTTTCCCCTCCATAAAAAAGGACAGCGGAAAAACCGTTATGAAGCTCATACATTCCGACACCATGCCGACAGAGGAGCTTATTAAACTTTACTCCGGAAAACCCGGGGTGGTATTTGCGGAGCCCAATTATTTACAGAGTATTGATGGAATGGAGTCAGCGTACGGCGTCCTGAAAACCCGTGAGCCGGAAGGTGCCGTGTATGGCAGCGGACCGGCAATCCTTACATCCCCGTCAAACTCAGAAGCAGCTTCTGAACATGCTCCGGATATTACATTTAAACAATACGCCTTTAATGACGGACCTGGGGGAATGGACGTGCCTGACTGGAATAACCCGGACAAAATCAATGCAAAAGACACAGTGGTGGCAGTCGTGGATTCCGGCGTTGATTATGAGAATGAAGACCTGAAGGACGTTATGTGGGACAAGGGATTGGATTATCCGTCTCTCAAAGCCCTTGGAGGCGGTAAATACGGCATCAACGCCGGATATGAGAATTACTACGCTGATAAACCTACAGCTAAGGATGATCCCATGGATAATAACGGCCACGGCACCCACTGTGCAGGCATTATAGCGGCTGCCTGGAACGGTTATGGTGTCAGCGGGGCCGCAAACGGCGCAAAGATAATGGCTGTAAAACATGCAAGTAACGATAATGGACAGAGCGCCATATCCGCTACTATCAAAGGGTTTAATTATATCAGCACAGCCCGGGATGCAGGGGTTAATGTTGTGGCGGTAAACTGCTCCTTCGGGGGATTCGTAAGTCATTTTTCTCACATTTACTGTACAAAGGAGCTCAGTGAAAAGGGAATTGTTGTCTGCTGGGCGACCGGAAATGATCACATGAATACCGATATATATAATGCTTCGGAGACTTCCGTCATATCGGATTTTCCGGGAATGATAGCAGTGGCTTCCATGGATGATGAAGGGGAAAGAAGCATTTTTTCCAATTACGGAATACGCACTGCCAGCATTTTTGCCCCGGGAAGCGGAATTTACTCAACAATTGCCAGAATTAAAAGCGAAGTTATACCTGACAAGGTTCATTCAGAGCCTGTTTCAGATGAAAATGGTAAAGTGTTTTACGATGACTTTCAATCGAATGAACATGCTTTTATCTATGAGGCAAATGATAATAACGGAACAAAAATGAAATTTGAGAATAATGAACTACAGCTTTCCGGAACTGATTACAGTAAGAAGGATGAAGACAGTATCACAGGGGAAACTCTGGGGGAGGGTGAAGAAAACCGTGTTGCCGTGCTGGCCGTGAAACCTGACGGGAAACTAAAGAAGCTTTCCGGTGATAAAAAATACAGCCTGGTTTTTAAAATGCGTGTAGAGGATATGGGTGAGTGGAATCTTATGGTCTATGTGAAGACTATATCAGGCAGCTTTGAAAGGCCGAGGCTCACCCCTGCCATGAAAAAAAAGTATAATTATGATACATATATCCTGGATAAGAGCCTGAAGGGGAATGAATTTGACCTTGATGATCCGGAAATACGCTTTGTGCTTCACAATCAGGAATTTACGAAAACCTTGAAAAAGGCTGCCATTGGGGAACTCTGGATTACGGATGCTCCGATTTATCCATATGCCAATAGTGACGGCACATCCATGGCTGCGCCGGCCGTCGCGGGGGAAACCGCCATAATTGCAGCCAGCTTCCCCAAGGAATCAGCTGCTAAAAGGGCAGCCCGGGTTCTTGCGGGAGCGGTACAGAATGATGATTTAAAGAAGCTGTGCATAACAGGGGGAGCCGCAAATGTCAGGAATTCCCTGGATGAAGACAGTTATACGCCGGTTATTAACAGTATATCTGCGGAGAAGGACGGTCTGCATATAAATGGATTTTTCTTTGGGGAATTAAGTGAAACTGAAGTTAATATAACTCAATATGACAGTGAGTGGTCGGTTTCAGGACATACCCTGAATATAAAAGAGATCAGGGAAAATAAGGACGGTTCTGAAGAGATCATCCTTAATATCCCGGAGGGCATGAGGAGAGAGAAAGAGACATGCGTTACGGTTACAGACAGGGGAAGAATAAACGGAAGACAGAGCTTCAGCCGGCTTCTTATCCCGGTGGACACCGATGGCGTTCTTATTAAAGCAGATGACGTCTGTCAATCCCTGCCCCTTTCAGATGCCACACAGTTATTGCTTAAGAATTTGAGGCCAATAAACGGAATTGCGCTGAACGGGTCACTGTATTTTAATTTTCGTGATGAAATAGACGATTGTTACTCTACTGTAGAATATAAGGATGGAACATGGAGGAAAACAGAGGAACCGGCTTTCCTTGACGGCGGTTCAATTACTGCCTGGAACGGCATGATAGTGTCTGCCGGATCCCGGCCCGATACAGGCAGGCTCTATTTCCACGATGGTACAAGGGTTGTGAAAACCTTGGATTTTGAACCAGTGGAAGGAGGAGAGGATATTCCGGAGGGAGAGGACTGGATCCTGGAGAAACCCGATGAAAATGACATGCAGGCTGATCTTTATTATGATGGGGAAAAATTCCTTTATTTCAGAACAAAGTATTTTTATGATGAAGCAGAGGATGCTGAATATTATGATACTGTTGTATACAGTATGGATCCGGAAACCGGAAAGGGAAAATATCTGGGAGAGCTTAATAATGTATATCTGGATAGTATGCTTATAGCTCATGAGGAAAAAGACGGAAAGCCCTCCGCAATTTACGTGACAGGATCGGGAATCAATGAAAATGAGGAATATGCTCTCTTTATCATGGAAAAGATAACATTAGACCCCTTTAAGGCGGAAACTCTTTCCGATTCCCTGCCTGAGGGGCTTAGAATGGAAGAGTGGAGAAGTTACAGGGGATGCGGCGTGAAGAACGGTATATACATGACTCTTCCCTATGAAGCAACAGAAAATGAAGACGGTACCGGAAAGGTTACATCGGACAATTACTTCTTTGATTTCTCGCACACTGAGGATGGATTTAAGCCGGGTAAGAAAAGAATGGCAGACACCAGAGCCTATCAGCCGGTGGCGGTTGCAGGATACGGAAAGGTGTATTTCCTGGGAATTAAGGGAGGAGGCTTCTTCATGTCCTATACGGAAGAGGATACCCTGCCCCATTATGGGGATACACCGGAAAAGCAGAAAGAGAAAACGGAAAAGAGAATTGATTATTCGGACCCTGCCTCTCCGCTGCACCTTTCAGACGGAGAAGGTATTTCCACAGTAAGCACCGGAAATGCCAGATATGTTTTTACCCTGTCCTCCAATGCGGCTGTTATCGGGGGAACAAAGGCGGATGTGAGCGGTTTCTTTGAAACTGCGGCCGGCTACGACAGCTCGGCAAAGCACCGTTATATAAGCAGTGATAAGAAAATAGCGAAGTTAAATAAGAAAGGCGTGCTTACCCCGAAGAAGAGGGGTGAGATTGATATAAGCTGTGAGCAGAAGGTGAAGGGAGGCTCCTGGAAGGCTCTTGACAAAAAGATGCATCTTTTTGTGCAGATACCTGAAATGCAGAAAAAAGCTGACGCCAATATGGGGGACAGCGGTTTAAGCGCTTATTCGTATCTCTGTAAGACAACCTTCTCCCCCACAAGCTGGAAATCAACCAATGCTAAAGTTGCCACAGTTGATGAAAACGGAAATATCATGATCCTGAAGCCCGGACGGACAAATATCATCGCAGAGTACGGCGAAGGAAAAACAGGGTCAAAGAAAAAATACAGGACAAAGCTCAAGGTCAGATGAGCTATGGGGACGGGGTTAATGGGTCATTTTTCTGGAAATCAAAGGGGACGGTTCTATATTGACTTCAAGTCATTAAGAACCGTCCCCGTGACTTAAACTGCTAAGATATGTTAAAATAACTAAAACCATATAAAACAGGAGGTTTGAATGGCAGATTATAAAGTAACGAATATTGTAGGGGTTCCAAGCGACTATTCTGACAAAAACAACTGGGCATATCTTCCGGAGAATACGGATAAAGAAGTGGATACTTTTTTTGTATATCCCACGGTTTACATGAACCCGGCACCTGATGCCCCGAAGATCGTACCGATCGATGACGCCATGATGCGTTACGGAGTAAAGGAACATCAGAAGGAAGCCCCGTCGCTTTTCATGGAGCTCACAAATATGTATGAGCCATATTACAGGCAGAGCAATCTTTGCGCGGTGGGCAGCATGGATCCTGAAGAGTTCATGGCTTTCCAGATGAATGAACAGCGGACGGATGTTTTTGCGGCATTGGATTATTATTTTGAGCATTACAACCAGGGACGCCCTTTTATCCTTGCAAGTCATTCCCAGGGATCCATGATGTTAAAGACCGCGCTTCGGGAGTATTTTCAGGAGCATGCAGACTATCTTGAAAAGATGGTGGCGGCATATGTGATAGGCTATGCGATCACAACAGATGATCTGGAAGCCAATCCCGCCCTTAAATTCGCTGAGGCAGCAAACGATACAGGGGTGATCGTATCCTGGAACGTCGAAGGACCTGAGAACAGGGATGAGAAAAACATCACCGTGATGAAGAATGCTATTTCCATCAATCCTTTGAACTGGAAACGTGATGATACCTATGCACCTTCATCGGAAAACATTGGGGACAGGCTTTCGATCCTCGGGGATAACGGAATCTTTCCTGTGGATTTTGAGATAAACCATCCCGGCCGCGCAGATGCGCAGCTTGACGTGGAAAGAGGGGTCGTTGTCTGCACCACGCTTGCTGACCAGTATGTTGTGATCCCGGAAGAAATAGGGGATAACCTGTTTGGACATGCCAGCCTGCACCTTGCAGACTACCCCGCCTACTGGGATAATATCAAAGAAAATGTACAGACAAGAATAAGGGCATATTTCGACCGAAAATCCAAATAAATTCTAAAAGCGAATGATAAATAAAACCTGAAGTGCCGGTCACAGCACTTCAGGTTTAAATTACGCCAGACTTTAATTAAAGGAGAAATCATAATGAAAAAGAAACTTTTGTCACTTGTTATTTCTATTATTCTTGCAATGAGTTTAATGATCCCGGTATTTGCAGCCAGTCCCGTGATCCCGGAGGAATACTTAAGTGCAGGACAGACAGGTTTTTCCTATGAGCATTCACCTGTGGAGAATAATAAGATTTCCGGCGATATTATTGTTAATCCGAATGCTGTTTATGGATTTTCTCCGAATCCCGTTTCAAAACGGATTGGTATTCTTGCTGCAAAAGACTGGTCTGACGGAGTATTTGTAAACAATGAAAAAAGAGACAGAATCGTTGCATATAAGACAGGAAGCGTGGATGTTGACCCGGCTCTGGATGCCTGTCTCGGATTATACGACTATTATTTCACAGCATACGTGTCATTGGGATTAGCAGAGGCATATTCGCCTGAGGATGAGGCATTTGTGTCAGGATGGGGAGAAAACAGGCCGGATGACATACTCTGGGCCGAGTATGAAGATGTTTACAGAAATCCCAGGTATTATGACAGCGCTTCCGGTGATATAATATGGCCGGAAAATGATGGTTTCTATGGGGAATCATTCGACTATACACTGAAACCCTATACTTATATTGACAGATACGGCAGTGACTACGGCACATTCGTTTCTCTGGTCGGGCATCCGTATCAGGATTATTCACTTGCACCCGGTTCAAAGTATAAGAACTACAGCGTATTTGTTGTCAGAAAGCCCATAAAGGGACGGGCGGGATCGGTATATCCATGGTTTGATGAGCCCGGAAAGGCTACACAGGTATTGCTCCCATCACCGGTAAAGGATCTTCTTGCAGACGGTTCGCTTGAAAGGATCATCTACAGATAAGATTATTACGGGGATTTCCAATGCCGTTAATTTCAAAAAAATTATGTTTATATTATGTTATATTTTTTCCATAGCAGTTTCGGTATTTCTTGTCGTAAAGCTGGTGGGTTATAAAAAGAATGATCCTTTCCCGAAGGGAAGTGTGCTGTGGATGATCCTCTGGGGAGCGTGGTCCGCGGTTTTTATCAGTTTTTTTCTCCTATCCATTGATGAGATAAAAGCTGCAGTGAACGCCGGCAGTTTTCCCATTCTGGAGGCATTTAAAAGCGGTGATCCCTTTGCCGTAAAAGAGGAGATAGAGGAGCTTAACGAAAGTGAACCTGTCACATTTTCCTACCTTTTCAGGGAAGCCTTCATAGAAGCCTCCATTCCTGAGGAAATCGGAAAGTATATAGTTTCCCTGTATTTTATTTTTCAGAAAAAACTGTCAGGGAAGCGTCCGATCTTTAACTCAGTCGTCTGCTGCGGCCTGGTGGCTCTCGGTTTTGAAATGATAGAGGATGTTATGTATATATCCGGGGATGTTTTTGTTGCTGTTCTCCGGGGAGTAATGCCTCTTCATTTCTGTGTTCAGGTTATCATGGGCTACTTTATCGGGAAAGCAATTGTAAGCGGCAGCAGGTTCTGGCATCTGCCGGCGCTTCTTATTCCAATTCTGATCCACGGCATCTATGACGGCACCATTTTTGCACTGGATTTAAGTGACTGGATACTTCTTATATGGTTTGTTGTCTATATTTTTCTCATTGCCCTGACTGTAGGGGAACTGATCATACTTCATAGGTCACGGATAAGTCACGGGGACGGTTCTCAATGACTTCCAAGTCAACAGAACCTTTCCTCTGCTCGATTATCGCAGGGGCACCGAAAGGAATAATGTCGTAGAGCTGTTGTCGGGCCGGACAGGAGGTAATATATGCCGAAAAAAATAGCATACAGCGGGATAGAAGGCGCGTTTGCACATGTTGCAGCCAGAAGGCTGTTCCCGGATGAGATACATGTCTCCTTCGGGGATTTCAGGGATGCCTATGAGGCTGTTGTAAAAGGAGACTGTGACGCGGCGGTCCTTCCGATAGAGAACAGTTACGCGGGAGAAGTGAAGGCTGTAAGACAGCTGATAGATGAAGGAGAGCTGTATGTAAATGCTGAGTATGAGCTTCCGATAGTGCAGAACCTTCTTGGGGTACGCGGCAGCAGGATATCCGATATAAAAAAGGTCATATCCCATCAGAAAGCACTGGAGCAGTGTGACGAATACATAAAAAAAAGGGGATATTCTGTTATTCCCGCCGCAAACACCGCCATAGCCGCCAGGGAGGTGACGAGGATGCGTGATATGTCCGTAGCTGCCATTGCAAGCGTGGAAACGGCGGCAATTTACGGACTCAAGGTGCTGGAAGAAAAGATAAATGAAAGAGATGACAATAAAACACGGTTTGTGGTTGTCTCCCGTGAAAAAGAAATGAAAACTGATGGAAATTCGGTACTGTAAAGTTTTCAATGAAAACATTACAGTGCGAATGCGTATATCTATAAAGCATAGGAGGAAAGATTATGGGAATGGTGTATGAACGGCAGCTGGCAATACCGGCTGAACTAAAGGAAATGTATCCGCTGACCGCACAGATGAATGAAACCGTGCAGACAAGAAGGGCCGAGCTTGTGTCGATTTTTGAAGGAAGACGGGACAAACTGATCCTGATAATAGGCCCGTGTTCGGCTGATAATGAGGAAGCCGTAATAGACTATATTGAAAGGCTTGTGCCGGTGCAGGAAAAGGTGAAGGACAAGATCTTCATCCTCCCCAGGATATATACAAACAAACCGAGAACTAACGCGGAAGGGTACAAGGGAATGCTCCATCAGCCCGATCCCACGGAGAAACCGAATATGTTCAAAGGCATCGAAGCCACGAGACATATGCACATGCGTGCCGTTATGGAAACGGGGTTTGCATGCGCGGATGAAATGCTTTACACTGAAAACTACGGATATCTCGATGATCTGCTAATATATGTGGCAGTGGGAGCCCGTTCGGTGGAGGACCAGCAGCACAGGCTCACTTCAAGCGGCATAAGCGTTCCGGTGGGCATGAAAAATCCCACTTCGGGAGATTACCGGGTCATGATGAACGCCATAAGCGCGGCTCAGAACGGACATACCTTTATTTACCGGGGCTGGCAGGTACATTCGGACGGAAATAAACATACACATGCCATACTCCGGGGCTATACGGACCAGCATGGCCTGATGAAACCGAATTATCATTTTGAGGATCTGGTCAGGCTTTGTGACTGTTATGATGAGATGGATCTTCAGAATCCCGGGCTGATAGTTGATACCAACCACTGCAATTCCAACAAGAATCCCTTTGAGCAGCGAAGGATCGTAAAAGAGGTGCTCCATTCCGCAAGGCATGATGAGCGGGTCGCAAAGATACTCAAAGGATTCATGATAGAGAGCTATATAGAAGACGGTGCCCAAAAGCCGGGAGGAGGATGCTACGGAAAATCCATTACGGATCCGTGTCTCGGCTGGGAAGCCTCGGAGAAACTCATATACGAGATAGCGGAACTACTTTAGTGCCATCGTTTTGCAGATATTAATGTATTCCCTGATCAGATCCTCTTTCAAAGGTTTTTTGTAACTGTTCAGAAGGTGTGGAATGGGGGTCTGAACAGTTTAAATAAAAGAGCAAGGAGTATAATCAAAGCATGTCTATCGAAGACAAAAAATCAAGAAGTGTTCATAAACCACAGATGATAATAAGGCTTCCCGATTGCCCGGAATATGCTCATTTTACAGAGATCATGTCCCAGATATACGATACCGTGATAGCACGTGATACAAATGAAATGATCGAGATGGTCATGGGTCCCAGGGAACAGCTGGCATGTATTGTTGTTGATGCCAAAAGAGGCATCGAATATAACTTTGACATGCATAAAAAAATGAAAAGCGATATGAGATTTGTTTCCGTCCCCACGGTGGTGCTGACACTTAAGCATTCAAGAGAAGAAATGCTGACCTGCATCAAAGAGGAAATAAGTGACTATATCGTTCTTCCCGAGGAAGATGAACTTGTAAGATTAAGGGTTAACAATGCTATCCGAAGCAAGGATTCGGCTACATTTGCCGAGATTGAGAACATGTTAAGACAGCTTCCATCCAATATCTATCTTAAGGATTCCATGGGAAGATATGTCTTTGCAACCCACTACTGGCATCACCTCAATGATGCCGAAGAACGCAAGTGGACCATCAGGGGCAAGACAGATATGGACATAAGAAAGGATAAAGAAAATGCACGGCTGGCATTTGAGTCTGATCAGCGCATAATAAAGACCGGTGTGGGTACTAACTATATAATTGAAGAAAAATCCGACGAAAAGACGGAGTATCTGGAGCTTATAAAACGCCCTGTTTTTGACAGCAACGGAAATGTGAGCGGAATCATCGGGCTTATCAATGATGTCACTGAACAGCAGCTGTTGAAAATGGAATTGGAGGAGAGATCCAAACTGGACCGTCTGACCGGGCTGTACAACAAGGCTACGTGCGAGGATATGATCCGTTCATCACTGAACAAGGCCAAAGAGAACGAAACCCTTGCGCTCATGATCATAGATGCCGACAAATTTAAGAACATAAATGATACCTACGGACACACTGTAGGTGATAAGGTGCTTGAACAGATCGGAAGTGTCATCCGGGACATCTTTAAGGGCATGGATATCTGCGGCAGGTTTGGAGGGGATGAGTTTCTGGTCCTTATGAAAAATGTGGACAGCAGGGATAATGTTGTAACGCTGGGGAAAAAACTGCGCAGTGTCCTGAAGGAAAGGGTGAAAGATGAGATTTATGCCAAAGATGTAAGCCTTTCCATTGGTGCCGCTCTGTTCCCGGATCACGGTAAGACATTTCTGGAGATATTAGGTTCAGCGGATAAAGCGCTGTATTACGTTAAAGCCCACGGCAGAGACGGACTGAGTATTTATGGGGACAAAGATTTTTGAAAAATGGAGACATAATGAAAGGAAATAAATATGGTCACAGAGCTGCAATCAAATGTATTATCTGCTAATACCGTAAAGAAAGCTATACCGTCATGTCTGGTATATGCCCTTGTTCAGTCAATGACCTTTATGGTTGATACTATTGTGGCCGGACATTTTCTGGGAACAGATGCCGTGGCTGCTATAGCTCTTGGGATGCCGGTGATCGGACTTATGCTTTCATTTACGGGAATGATCCTGCAGGGGGCATTCTTAAAATTGCTGAACGCCATGGGAAGGAACGATATGGAGGATTATGACCGGATTTTTTCCCTGGCGATGATATTTACCATTATTATTGACTGTATATTTCTTGCTCTGTGCCTCTTTCAGACAGATGCAGTGCTTCAAATCGGAGGCGCCGGAAAAGCGGAATTTGCTGCAGTGACAATGGGACGCCTGTATGTCCGTACAGCCTGTCTTGAGATCATGTTTTTTGCCCTGGGTTCACTTTTCCAGCTTGTCATAGCTACTTACGGATATCAGGCAGACCGTATGATATGCAGCGTGGTATGTGTAGTGGTTAATGTAGTAACATCTGTTGTCCTTGTAATGAACCTTCCGGTTGAAATAAGAATAGCAGGATTGGGAATAGGTTCTGCAATGGGAACGATGGCACAGCTTATCATGACATGTGTGATGATGAAGCGGAGAGGCATATCCGTGAAGTTCAGGTTTTGTCCCGTCAACCGGAAAAATACCGTTGATTCCCTGGATATGCTTCGTAGAGGATTTCCATCATCTGTAGATAATATGCTGGATTCTATCAGCGGATCCGTTGTTAATAATATCATTCTTGTTTCTTTTGCGGAGGGAACCGCAGTTCTCGCACTGGTTTCAATCATCAAGACTATTTATAGTTTAGTGCGTACTGTCGGAAGGGGTGTATTCTATTCCAGCGAGCCGCTTATCGGGATCTTAAGCGGAGGAAGGGACAATGAAGGAATAAAGAAAACATTCATTACCGCATTGAAGCTTGGAACAGCCTATGCAGCGGTACTTGCCCTTATTTTTATTGCCATAAAGAATCCGCTTCTGTCATTCTATAATATTGCAGACAATCCCGATGCAAATACAGGGCTCATTCTGATTGCAATAAGCGGCATAGTGGTTGTTTTCCCTTTTGCCTTCAATGCGGTATACGAATCTACCGGACATCTGCTGTTATCACTTGCAGTCGCCGTTATCCCGGACAGCATCCTGTATCCCGTGCTGATACCATTTATGGGGAAGGCGTTGGGCATTACAGGTATCTGGCTTGCGATGGGATTCAGTTTTATTCCGTTCTTTATCATGTTTTACTTGATCTTTGTACTGATTACCAGATCTTTCCCTGTTTCACTTGAAAGCCTGCTCAGACTTGAGACAGATAAAGACCGGGTAACGGAACTGGATGTGAGTGTGCCGGTGGATGCAGAGGATGTAACCTTTGTCTCCGAAAAACTGCAGGGGTTCCTGCTTGAAAACGGTGTGGACAGAAGGACTGCGAATAAAGCTTCTCTATGCACAGAAGAGATCGCAGCAGATTATATTGATCACAGAAAAACTACAGGACAGAATAATAAAAAAGCATATATGGATATCAAGGTTTTCCGGATCGGGGACAGGATCCGGATCATTCTCCGTAACTATGATGAGCCATACAATCCGCTTGTCTTTGAGCAGGATACAGAGGGCTTTTCCAAGATCGGTATTGTGATGGTGCAGAAGATTTCCAGCGAAATAACCTATAGCTACGCTTATCATCTAAATGTGGTGTCAATCTTAATGGGGGGTTAATATTCAGTAAGCCAAATGAAATCGAGACCATCGCTCTTGCAGATGGTAAGATCGCCGGAACTGCGGGGATAGAGACGGTTGGAACAAAATATAAGGTATGGTATAGGTCAGAATTCATCTGAAAAAAAACTTGACAAAACATTTGATACAATATAATATTACAAAATATAAACAAGCAGTAATGATTTGATGATTTCGGAGGAAAAATAATTATGATTTATGATTACACTATTATTACAGGCAAAGGCGAAGAACTGAACCTTTCTGATTTCAAGGGAAAGGTGATACTGGTTGTGAATACGGCAACAGGATGCGGCTTCACGCCACAGTATGCACCTATCGAGCAGCTTTACAGGGATTATCATGATAAGGGACTTGAAGTACTTGATATTCCCTGCAATCAGTTTGGCGGACAGGCTCCGGGAACTGATGACGAGATCCATGAGTTCTGTACTGTTCACTACAATACGACTTTTCCCCAGATGAAAAAGGCGGATGTTAACGGAGAAAACGAGCTTCCGCTTTACACGTATCTTAAGTCACAGAAGGGATTTGAGGGCTTTGAGGATCACGAGTACAAGGCTCTGCTTGAAAAAATGTTCGCAGAGAAGGATCCGGAGTGGGATAAGAAGCCGGACATCAAATGGAATTTCACAAAATTCGTTTTAGACAGGGAAGGAAATGTGGTCGCAAGATTTGAGCCTACCGCAGATATGTCAAAGGTGGAAGACTGCATTAAGGGACTTTTATAATTTGGCAGCTTTATTAGATACAGCCATGGAGAAAACACAGTCTTTTTCAAAGGAGGAAACAAATGGAATTCAAAGAGGTGATAAAAAAACGTTATTCATGTAAAAAGTACAGTGACAGAAAGGTGGAGCAGGAAAAACTGGATGCGATCCTTAATGCCGGACGACTTGCTCCTACTGCAAAGAATCTCCAGGAGCAGCACGTGTATGTGATCCAGAGCCCGGAGGTTCTCGCAAAAGTGGACAAGGCCACACCCTGCCGTTACAATGCGCCCGCAGTCATAGCCGTAGCATTTGATAAGAACAACGTATTTACCTATCCGGGAGAAAAAAGGGATTCCGGTATAGAGGATGCAACGATAGTCGCTACCCATATGATACTTGCGGCTGCTGATGAAGGTGTTGACAGCTGCTGGCTGAATTATTTCGATCCGGATAAACTCAGGGAAGATCTTGGACTTCCGGAAAACGAGGAGATCCTTATGCTCCTTGATCTCGGCTATGCTGCAGAGGGAGCCGGGCCGCTTGAAAATCACGACAGCAGAAAGCCTTTATCAGAAACAGTCAGCTATTTGTAATCATTAAAGAGCCTTAAACAATAAGAAAGTAAGCATATAGGATATGGATAATTTTACATTTACAAGCATGATGTGATGCGCTTCGCAAAGCTGGCAGTACGGGTATGGGGCTGCCAGATGGATTTTGATGATCCGGAAGTAACGGCACTTGAAGGTATCCGCTGTCTTGAAAGGTTCCTTAAGGATATAGGTATGCCCGGGAATTTTGAGGAGCTCGGTGCAAAGGAAGAGGATATCCCCAAACTTGTAGAGGCTTTGTGCTACGGAGACGGCAGAGACGGCAGCATATCAGGGTTTGTTAAGCTCGGGACAGATGACTGTACAAAGATATATCAGATGATGGTGCAGGAAGTAAATGATCAGCTTTAAGAGAAATTACCGTGGCAGATAATGAAGCTGTTGCTGCTATAAGGGATAATCTTAAAACAGTCCGGACCTGACTTCCGAAAACTAAAAACTCCCACAGGTTGTGGGAGTTTTTAATGAATAAAGCAGCTTGTATCGGAATCGAACCTCCAGAACGGTGACGTACAGAGGGCATGATTGTTTATTTTGACAGCCGGAAAACACAGAAAAAATAAAGGAGGAAAGAGAGATCTATTTGCTGCTGATTTTTTCTTTTCATCAAAAGGCGATCTGCTGATCCGATGCTGATTTAAATTGCGTCAGCAGACAAAAGATGCTGATTTATTTGTAAAAACGTTGATAAACTTCATATTTATATGGTTTCTGAGAAATAGATATTCATAGGCATTTCCGTAAAGGGAGATACCTTTTCAAATTAATGTTCGCAGAAATTCCGCAGTAAAATAAAATACAGCGAAAATTCCGTTGACGATTTTATGGAAATAGAGTATGATTTTTTGAAAATTCGCAGTAAATATAAAATACTGTGGAAATTCCGATAAAGGAGGCCGTTACTATGATCAAGGGTGGAACAACAATTCCTAAGAGTCTTACAACTAAACAGTCTTTTACAAGGAAAGAATTCAGTCAGATAATGAAACAGGAATATGGCCTTAATGAACAGCAAAGCAAATATGCTCTTCAAAAACTGGTGTCTGACGGAAGAGTCATCCATATGGGTTGGAATCAGTATACTGCTGGAGAAAAAAGAATACTTTACTCTCACGATTATTCCGATGATGCGAAAGATATTGCAACGAAGATCGAAGAACATTATGATAACATTCATTTCCAGGTTTTTGAGCTAACTCAGCTGAATCTGTTCATGAATCACCTGATTGCGCATAATACTATAATAATCGCGGTAGAGAACGATTGGATCGATTTTGTATTTAACACCCTGAATAGTGAATATCCGGGAAGGGTGATGCTGAAACCATCTTTGGACATGTATTACCGGTATTATCAGGATAATGAGATCGTTATAGAAAGACTTCCATCGGAAACACCAAAGGGATTAGACAAGCCCTGGCATTCAAGGATAGAAAAAATCCTTGTGGACGTACTGGTAGATAAACTAATAAGCCGCATAGTGCCTGATGGTGAAAAAACAGCGATTGTTAAAGGGGCATTCCATGAATTTCTTGTGGATGAAGCAACCATGATGCGCTATGCAAAAAGAAAAGGGGCAGTACAAAAACTGGAAAGAGCTTTACGTGAATATGGGAGAGATATAAAAGTATGATTTTAAAGGAAAACTATGACCGCAGGGCAGATCGAAACATATGTCAGGGATAAGGCTGAAAAAATCTTTGAGGACTACGGAATGGAAGCAGAAGTGACGGAAGCTGTCATTACCGGGAGCCGCTGCAGGGGACTTGAAAAAGCGGGATCTGACCTTGACATAATGCTGGTATACAGAGGAGAGGAGCCAAAGGATGTAGTGGCGGCTTTCCTTAATGACGAGAAGCTGATAATCGGCGGCGTGAGGGTTGATATTAGTCCCCTTCAAAAGGATAAGGATGAGCCACTGGAGAACTACCTCAGGAAGGAAAGGGAAGAACTCGCAGAAGCTGAGAAAAAGGCCAGGGAAAGAAAGCCCGGATCCATAGATGAAAGACCTTCTGTCAGGGAAAAACTTAAGCGGGGCAGGATTGCCATGGAAACAGCAAAAAGACAGAGCATGATAAAACAGGCACGGCTTAAAACGGAGAGGGCGGTATAACTTATGGCGGATAGCTGCGCTTACTGGCGTGGTTATCCGTCTTTTTTTGACGTCTGGAGACCTTAACCCCGAATTACGCATTTGTAGATAACAAAAATTTTAAGGAAGCAGGAATCCGGGTGAAGATACTGGAACTGCCTACTACTCTTATGGATGTGTCGCATATGGATAACCGCCACAATGCAGGCAGCACTCCGCATCTGTGATTATATCGGACAATTCCAAATTTAACAACAGAAAAACGCAGCCAGGAGTCAATGTGTTTTAAATATTGGCTTTTATTTTCAACTTATCCGTATGTAATAACAGGAGATAACTTTTCAGAACGGTCTCCTATGTTTTATATAAGCACACACTTTATGGTAGCAGGATATCAACAGATGAAAGGAACGGTATAGAAAAAAATGATCAGGGAATATGGAAAGAGAGGGGAAAGGCGCTCAAAGATCGAAGAGTATTACAACAGGAACTATAAGAATAAGACGACCGCTGAGATAATTGACTTTATGGGAGGAAATACTCTTGCGAACCAATTTGACAGCAAATTGATCTCCGATGATGAGATAGGAGAAATAGGTTTTTCTTTCGTGGATTATCTGATGCCTGTGGTAAGAGATAAAAACGGGGATGCGGTTAAAAATGAAGACGGAAGATATACTCTTGAGATGGATAAAATAGAGCAGCGTATGGGTGAATATGCGGATTATGCTCTTCAGCTGCAGATCGAGGTAGTAAAAGAATTCAAAAGGCAGCTCAGTCTCATACCCGAAGAGGCAGGAGATAAGGATTTCCGCAATAAGATAGCGATGTACAGGACCCAGCAGACAGAGCCGTGCCACAAGTACGTTGCCGCTGTAACTATTGGTGTGTATGCTGTACAAAACCAAAGAGGGGATGCCTTTAATTATAAATATCAAAATAAGTTTTTGGAGGTTTTGAGTTCCAGGGTTTCGGATTATCTTGAAACGCTGTCAGAGACTGAGAAAGATTATTTTAAGCTGGGCAATGACGCTTTGGAAGTCGCACCAAAGCTCCTGAAGAATACTCCCCCTGAAAAAGTGGGCTTAAATGAAGATGAACTAAAAGCAGCGAGCAGAAAAGCACATCGTAACCTTATGGAAAAGGTTGACTTGAACTGGGCAAGTGACGAGACCATGAAGTCGAAGCCCAGATATATGTCCGAGCAGCTCTCCTCTGACAAAAACTCCAGATATGGCAGATATTATATGACACTTGATGAGGATGGAAAAAAAGGTTTCATTCTTGATGGAATGATTGAAAAAGGGAACCTCTCTATATATAAGGAGAGCGGTGACCAGGTCAGCGTGGACTGCTTATCGAAAAAGGAAAAGGAAGTATTCGGGAAGGCGTGCAATGTCTATTTTTCACCCATAAAGGAAAACGGCGAGCCCGATAAAGAGCAGTTTATAAGGAGAGTTGACGCCATCAGGGATGAGATTGCGAGACTGTACAGGGAGCACGCAGATTTCATTGAAAAAAAGCCCAACTTCGCAGGAATTCTTCAGAATGACGAAGATCCTGACATGCGCAGGCAGGCTGCCAAATATATCAGCCCGCACTATATGAAAATAGAAGCGTATAAAAAAGAAATGAGGGAAATCTTTGGCAGTAAAAAGATAAGCAAAGACTTAAAAAGGTATTATATTTCCCAAAAAACAGGTACTGAACCAGGTAAAGACGCGAAAAAGGAAGCAGTGGACGAGGCGATCCGGACTGCTTTTGAAAAGGACATAGGAGACAGTATCCAGGAAATAAAACACCAGCTGCTGGAATCCGGGGAGGAAAAACCATTTTCTGAAAATGAGCGGGAGGCACTTAATAAAAGGGCCAATAGCGAAACCATCAGGATGCTGGAAGGATACCGCAGCAATAAGCCATGGCTTCAGACCGGCAGGGATGTGAATCTGGACAACTTAAAGAAGATGGACAATCTGTATAAACAGTTCAAAGATGCGGATCGTCTGATCTATGTCAATTCAGAGGAATATACTGAATTAAAGAACAGGCTCAGGGATGCAGCGCATATGTACAGGAAGGTGACTAAAGAAGGCCGGGAACTGTTGCCTGAAGAAAGGGCAGAGATGGAAAGCGCCTTTGATGACATAAGCGATGCGGCTCTGAAATACATAGATGGCAAGGAGAAAAAGGAAAGAGAGACAGCTCATGGACAGAGCAGATATGAAATAGCCTTCGCAGCTCTGGGAGTAGCCTCCAGGGGAGCGGCCCTTGAAAAGATCGAGCTGCATAATATAGAGCATATTCTCAGGGAATCCAAGACCCTGTCCATAGATGAGCTTATGGCCCGGGGAGACAGGACAGTAAAAGAACAGAAGACCTATGAGAAAAGCAGCAGGAATAAGGCAAAGAAGAAGCAGCAGAAAGCCACAATGAACCTGTAAAAAAGGAGAAAACATAAATATGCCAGCGTGGACAGAACTGATAGAACAGATCGAAACCGAGGATCAGGCGAGAAAGTTTGAACAGACCATAAGGGAATATACCATCAAAAAGGTCAATGACCTGACGGATCATATGCGTTCCGGAATAAGGAGGGATTACGAAGCCCATCCTGAAAAGTATATTGATAAGAAGACGGGAAAACCCTATACTCCCGAGAAGTTTGAGACCAGGCTGGATAATATGATCGTCGACGGTGAACATAACGACCTGTTCGATGAAAAGACCTTGAAGGAGTTCGCCTTTTTTTCCCATGCACTGCAGGCCACTGCAATGATCGAGATGTCATTTCAATCGGGTGGGGCACTGTCCTGTTTTACAAAGGGCAGGCTGAATGAGCATGGGAAGAGTGACCTGCGGAATTTCCTCGGAAGGGAACTGGATAATATCGAAGCAGAACCGGGGAATGCAGCGTATTTTGAGGAGATGAAGGCACAGGCCATCTGGTCAAAGTCCCCAAGGCTCAATACCAATTCTGTAAATGTATTTATGCAGTTAAACGATGTCCTGGGGAATTTCCTCGGACTCTGGGAGAAAGGCTCCAAAGAGGAAGAGGAGTTTCTTCAAAACACAGTCGTAAAGATATCGATGAACCATGAACTGGGTGTCAAGGATAAAAACGGCGCAGATAAGCTCACAGCCGAATTTGACCTGGAATGTAAACGGATGGCTTATGAGCTTGGAAAAAGGCTGGACGGATATGAGGCCGGTAAAGAGGCGGATAAGGATCATCCTCATGTACAGGCCTTTAAGGCAGGCATTACCGACATGGCAAGGGTCCAGACAGAGGCTCTTCAGTCGGGAATAGATCTGGTGGCAGCGGGAGGATCCTGTGAAACCGCCTACTGGGGGCTGCAGACATTTTTACCCCAGTTTAATGCCGAAATGCTGAAAGCTGAAAATGCGGACAGCCTTGAAAGGGCACTTGCCCAGTATCCCCTTGATGATTTTTTCAAAAAGGGCAACGAGATCCAGCGTCTGAAGAACGACTATGTCAATAACAGAAAGCACATGAGCCGGGATGAGAAGGCTGCCTACAGGATAAAGCTGGACAACCTTAAGGAAGATATGCTTGAGGTGTGCAGGGAGCTTTACGAAAAGTCACTTGATCCGACTCCCGAAACCCTTTCCCTCTTTGGAAAAGCTGACCAGCTGACCTCTGCAGAAAAGGGCTTTATCGGAAAGAGGGGCCTGGATCATATGATCGGAGAGCTGGGCCGGGAGCTTGCAAGGACTCCCATCATGAGGAAACATACGGCTGCCCTTGATGCCGCTCTTACAAAGTTCAGTACCGCACGTTCAGGGGTCTTTAAAAAGGAATCCGATGAGCATATTACGCTTCGTGAAACGGCAGAAAAGGTCAGGGATAATCTAAAGAAGCTAAAGAACGGGATGATGGAGACCCTTGATGGACCGACCCCCATGAACAGTGAAGAAAAGCAGAAACTTCTGGCGGAGACCATAAACAAGCTCAACACACTCAGTAAAAATGCTGATCTCTATATAGAACACAGGGAAAAGAACGGCAAGGCTCCCAGTACCCCGGCAGGTAAAGAGAGACTGGCAGGAGCAAAGGAATTAAAGGGTCTCACCTCCATTCTTCAGGAAGTCCTGAATAAGGAGGAGCAGATAGAGGCGAAAAGGATGGCAGTCCGGGTTGGTCAGAAGGTTAAGGACACGAACCTTTCGGCGCTTCAAGCCAAAGAAGGCATGAATGCGAAGGCGGAGGAGAAAATTATCCAGTCCTCCGGCTCCAAAAGACAGGTGAAGAAAGAGAAACCTGCGCTTAAAAGGAGCGGCTTTTAAGCCGCTCCGAATATAAAGTAAACTATCCCCGTTGACTGTTAATCCTTCAGACATCCGATTGAATCAGAGCCTGATCAAGAGCGATCTCAGCTTTCTTTCCAAAAGCCTGTCAACGACTCTCTTCTTAAAATCACTCATAAAAAACTCCTTTTTTCTATTCAGTTTATAATACAATATCACCTATTCGGTTATTTGGCGAAATATTTTTCGGTTATTCGGCAAAAATTTATTCGGTTATTTGGCGAAATATTTTTCGGTTATTTGGCGGGACGTCAAAAGAACTGTGCCAATGACTGTCAGGAGCGGCGGATTTTCCGCGGTCAATCGTATATATTCATAGTGAGTGGATTACAGGATGCCGGAACATGATCCGGACTAAAGACAGGAACACACGGGATAGTCTTGAAAGGAGAAAAATATGCCGCCGTTAAGAGACACAAGAGCAGACAGGAGAGAAGAGTTTTATGAGTATTACAAGAGGAACTTTGAAAATAAGACGACTGCTGAGATAGTTGACTTCATGGGGGGGATTCTCTCTGCGGACGCCTGTGAAGATAAGATGCTCTATTTAGATGAGATGAATTATATAATGGATGTTTATGAGAATTTTCTGTATCCCGTGTATGAGGATAAAGAGAAGGAACTGCATCTTGATATGGAAAAGCTTGAGCGGCGGATGGGTGAATTTGCGGACTATGCCCTCCAACTCAGAATCGAGGCGGCAAGAGAATACAAAAAGCAGTTGAAGCTCATACCGGAGGATCAGAACAGACGTGAGGAAAAAGCCGTATTTTTGACCAAGGCCTCGGAAGTGGCCATAAAATACAGCATTGCTGTAGGTACTGCCATTGCCACTGTAGGGGCAACGAGATCAAAGTACTTTCATTATAAATATGACGTGCCCTTTTATAAAGCATTGAAAGCCAGAGAGGAAAAATATCTTGAAACCCTGACAGAGGACGAAAAATATTTCTACGAAAAGGGTATTGATGCCATAAATGTGTCGGCTGAATCTTTGAAGAATGTTGAACCGGAGGATGTGGGTTTATCAAAGAAAGAGTATGAAGCGGCAGTTGAAAGATCAAACAGAGGCATTTTGGAAAGAGCTGATCTCAACTGGCTTCAGGATAAGACCATGGGAGATAAGCCTAAATATATGTCCGAGCAGCTCTCCTCTGACAAAAACAGGAGATATGGAAGATACTATATGGGGCTTGAAGAAGAAAAGGACAGGCAGGGATTTATCCTTGACGGGATACTTGAGAAGGGGAGACTTAAGGTCTTTCAGGAGAAAAAAGAAAATAAGGGATATGACCTTGTTGATGCGGAGCTTTTATCCAACAGTGAGAAGGAATTATTCAGGAAGGTGTGCAATGTTCATTTTTCGCCTGTACTGGAGGACGGCTCTCCGGACAAGGAGCTGTTTATTAAGAGGGTTGACGCCATAAGGGATGAGATCGCAGAGCTAAGAAAAGAGCATGCGAGGTTCATAGAAAATAAGGATAACTTCAAGGATATACTTGACGATACCTCTGATATTGAAAAGCGCAGGAGGGCAGCTTCATATATCAGCCCCTTCTATAAAAAATGGATGGCCTATGAAAACGAATTGTTCGAAATACTTGGAAGGAACAAGGTCAATAAGGAATTAAAGAGGCATTATGTTCTCGTGAAAACAGGGGTTCAACTGGGTAAGGAAGCGGATAAAGAGCGTGTGAACGAGGCGCTTTGGGATGCTTTCACTCAAGATACTATTGATAAAGCCAAGGAGGTCCTCAGTGAAGCCAACCTGAATGAGAATGTGATCTACGGAGAGGATAAACAATTATCTGATAAAGAGAGTGAGGCAGCCCATAAAATGTCCAACAGCGTGACTGCAGAGATACTCAAGGATCACCACAATAAGCCCTGGCTCCAGACCGGCAGGGACATAAGTATGGATTCCTTAAGGAGGATGAACAATCTGTATGAGCAGTTCAAAAATGAGGACCGGCTGATCTATATCAATTCAAAGGAATATAATGAGCTGGAAAAGAAACTGAAGGCTGCGGCGGATATGTATAAGAAGGTCAGTGCTGAAAAGCGGGAAATATCATCCGATGAAAGGGCAAGGATGGAGGCTGCCTTTGACGCTATCAGTGATGCCGCTCTGAAATACATAGAGGGCAAGGAGGAAAAGGCAAGAGAGACAGATCATGGCCAGAACAGATATGAAATAGCCTTCTCAGCTCTCGGGGTAGCTTATAAGGGAACAGCCAATGCAAAGATCGAGATGCATAATATAAAGCATCTCCTCAATGAATCCAAGACCCTGTCCATAGATGAACTCATGGACCGTTCTGACAGGACCGTAAAAGAACAGAAGCGTTATGAGAAGACCCACAAGCCAAGGGCAAAGGAAAAGCAGAAGAAAGCCAACATAAACATGTAATATCGTCAGGGTCAAAGACCCTGATTCAACTTCGATGCTGACATCATTCAATAATGGAGGAAAATTAAAATGGCAGATGGAATCAATGTTGAAGCAAATGTGGCTACCCATGGTTGGAAATGCCCTCAGGCTCTTTTTGATAATCTGGAGAAACTGGAAGGAACGAACGCCAGTATAGGATATTTAGGCAGACATTTGAGAGAATTTGTTTCAAATGGGTATGTGTGGAGTGAAAGCGACTATAAAGTCTTTGCCCCCAATACACCCGTTGGAGACTTCCTTGTGCAGGAGGAGCTTGAACGGATACTTGGTGATATCAATAAGCAGAACCTGCAGGATCAGGAGGATGGTGTAGATGTCAAAGGCATAAAGGAAGCCATAACTGCTTTCTTAAATGATCCGGGAAGGCAGGAGCTTGTCACATCACAGAAGGCGGAAGCCGGGCGTATGCTCGCGAGATACAGAGAGATCAGAGATATAAAAGGTGAAAAAAATTTCTACTTCGATATGGGGGATAATGACAGCTACGTATTCTTCCAGGATATGATGGATGCCGAGCTTACTTCTGACGGCAGGGTCAATGAGGATCTGAAGAAGCTGGTTCTCAATATACAGAGACACATGGGAGAAAGGGTACCTGAAAAAAAGATAAATGATCTGAAAAGCGCTCTTTTGAAAATCCCGGAAAATGACCGCACTGGGGCACAAAGGAAGCTCATTGATTCCATAGACGTTTACATCGCTTTCTGGGATAACAAGGATAAACGGCGGGATTATTATCGAGATTTCATAAAGGATGACAAACTGCAGTTGCCTCAAGAGGTTATATATGGACTGTTTGAAATCTCGAAGGGTCTTTCCAAGGATCATCCGGTCATGCAGTTGATTGAGGATATGAAGAAGGGGGTAAACAGGAAGCTGCCCTTTATATCGCCGGAAAAAGGTGATGCAGCACTTGCCGCCCGCTTTAACAAATATGATCTGACAGAACAGATAAGAGAGCTTATTAAAGGACTGCCGGATGACACCATAGGAAAAAGTGCTGCTCTAGGCTACCTGAACCCGTACCTCGATAATCAAAAAAACAGGGATAGTGCGTATGAATCCAGGGCTAATTATGTGAGAACTATAATTTATGACAATTTCAAAGGCAATAACGTCGAGATTACCAAAAAGGATATCAAGGATATCTGCGATGCTCTGTCAGCGGAAAGAGAAGGGGAAGGCAAAGCCTATGGGGAAATGCTGGGTGCGATCAGAAGCTTCCTTGGGAAGAGGGATCTTGAGTCTGTATTTGGCAAGGCTGATCCTGAATTTGACAACTGGGCAAAAGCCCTGTCGGATAAGATAAGCGCCTATGTAGACGGTGAAGCCTTGAACAGCTGGAAGGTGAAGGAAGCCATAAGGATACTGAACTATGTGGATCCTGAGAAGGCTGACTCTTATATCCGTAACGGCAGGAGCATGGAGCGGGATAAAGAAGCTTTCGATGCCGCCTTTTTCAAGGCCGGAGAGGAGGATAGGCAGCGGGAGGCAGAAGAGAGGAGACAGAGAGAGGAAGAGAACCGGGTCAGGATACAGGAACAGAAGAGAAAAGCAAAGGAATACGGCAGGGTGGTCAGACTGTATAATCAGGTGGATGATACTTCCCATAAGGCGGAGAAAGCGCTTGAAAAGGTCTTGGAGATCACAAAGGCCAATAAGGTCAATAATGCAGCACTAAGAGATCTAATGGTAAATCTTCAGTCTCTTTCCGATTGCAGGAATATGAGTATAAGCGAGATCCAAAGCAGGTTTGATGCTGTGGATAAAGTAATTAAGGAATATGAAAATCCCAACGAAATAAAATGGGCGGAGAAGACATCAATAAATAATAAGATAAGTGCTGCCCTGTCAGAGCTGAAGGAACCCGGGGTTCTGGATCAGAAGGGCTTTGAAAAAGTCAAGGATTACAGCACTATGGAATTCAGACAGGCCTTTCAGGAAGCCTACAGGCATAAGGATGCCATCGACCTGTATGAAGACAGGCAAAAGAGCAAGGAGAAGGCCAATAAGGTATATATGGATCTCCTGACCTGCCAGAGCGAGGCCAGACGGAACTATGAGGCGCTGGAAAAGGCGACCCGGTCGAAAAAGAAATCCGATCAGTTCCAGTCTATGATGGCAGCCATGAAGGAATTCGCGGATATGGATCTGAAGGAAAGCAATATCTTTGATGCAAGGTCTGTCTGTGAAGAGATGGGGGATAAAGCGAGAGCCTATCTGATATACCATAGAAAGGATCTCTTCCACAATAAGGACAGGGAAGAGCCTGCGAGGAGAATGATGGAACTGTCATACCGGACTTATTCCAATACCATTCCCAACAGATTCTTTAATGGTAGTGATACTTTCAATAATCAGACAAAGGGACTTGAGGTTAAAGAAGTAATCGGCGGTAAGAAAATCAAAATGTCCGATGCCAGAGAGGCTGACGGCTTTGTCGATATTGAAGCGGAGAATGTGGAGATCAACGGGCCAGTCAGGGATGTGGGGGGCTTAAACGGTCTTTTGCATGAGGAGAACCCGAACTTTGGGGAGAATCTGTTCCATAACCAGAATCAGGTTGAAGTTCCGAAAAAGGGTAAGAGCAGGAAGAAGGGTCAGAAAAAACCAGGTTTAGGCTGAGGCAGAAATTAAGGCTGCAGGCGGAAAAGCTGCTGTCGGCGGATTTCCCGCCGCCAATCGTATGTAGCAATAGATAGGAACAGTGCTGCCGGAACAGGCTGAAAAGGAGAAAAAATGCCGGAGAAAGTAAGTGAAAGAGGAGAAAGAATATCAGAAATCAGAGAGTATTACAGCAGGAACTTTGAGAATAAGACCACTGCTGAGATAATTGACTTCCTGGTTGGACTTAACGTTGCGCAATTGAATGATCTTAATGCCTACGTTTCCTCGGATGAGATGGATGAAGTCTATGATATGGCCTGTGATCATATCATGCCGTTAGTCATGGATAAAAACGGGGAACCGATTAAGGAAGACGGACATGTGGTGGTGGATAAGGAAAAGGCTGATAAGGTGATGGATGAAATTGCGGATTACATTCTTCAGCTGCAGATCGAACTAGCGAGGGAATACGAAAAGCAGTTTAAATCTCTGCCGCCTGATAATAAAGACCGTGAGAAAATAGCCATGATCATGACACAGAACTCAGAAGCATTAATTAAGCGTACCGGGGGTATGCAGAGTCTTACCACCAATTTAGTTTTTTTTGATCAGAATCGGTATAATACGTATAAGTTTGACGATGAAATAGGCAAGCGTATTTTTTCCTGGAACGATAAGTATAAGAAAACACTGTCAGAGGATGAAAAAAAGTATTTTGAAGCATCCCTTGAAGCTATGGAAATTCCACCGAAGATACTAAAGAATGTTAAGCCGGAGGATGTTGTAGGATTAAACAAGGACCAGCTTAAAGAAAAGCGCGCTGAAATAGTAAATGAACTTGTGGAAAGGGTTGATTTTAACTGGACCAGTGACAAGACCATGGGGTCGAAGCCAAAATATATGTCCGAGCAGCTCTCCTCTGACAAAAACTCAAGATACGGAAGATATTATATGACACTTGATGAAGAGGGAAAAAGGAATTTCATCCTCGACGGGATGCTTGAGAAGGGAAACCTTGATATACATAACGGGGATGATGGGCTGGAAAGCGTAGACTGCTTATCCAAAAAGGAGAAGGAAGTATTCAGGAAGGCTTGCAATGTTTATTTTTCGCCGATCCAGAAGGACGGTCGCCCGGACCAGAATCTCTTTCTGCACAGGGTTGACGCTGTGAGGGATGAGATCGCGGGGCTCTATAAAGAGCATGCAAGGTTCGTAAGCAACAGGGATAATTTCGTTAAGATAATCGATAACCCTGAGGATATGGACAAGAGGAGGAAAGCAGCCGAGTATATCAGCCCTTTTTATAAAAAGATAATCGCATATAAAAAAGAAATGAACGATATCCTCGGAAGGAAAAAGATCAGCAGGGAATTAAAGCAGTATTATATTTCACAAAAATTGATGGGAAAGGACGGGGGCGACAGGGAAATAAAAGATGTGAACTTTGAGCTCCAGAGTATTTTTTCTGATGAGGTAGAAGAGAGATCGAAAGCTGTGCTCAGGGATGCCGGCCTTGATCCGGACCTGATCAAACCGGGGGAGCAGCAGCCGTTCACTGATAAGGAGAATGAAGCGATCAATAAACAATCCAACAGTGTGACTATCGGGATGCTGAAGGATTACCGCGAAAGTAAGCCCTGGCTGAATATCGGCAGGGACGTAAATCTGGACTCCTTAAAGAAGATGAACAACCTTTATGAGCAGTTCAAAAATGAGGACCGGCTGATCTATATCAATTCAGAGGAATACAATGAATTAAAGAACAGGCTTAAGGATGCCGCGCATATGTACAGGAAAATTGAAAAGGGGGGCGAAATGTCAGCCGCAGAAAGGGCACAGATGGAATGCACCTATGACGCCATCAGCGATGCCGCCATGAAATACATAGCCGGTAAGGAGGAAAAGGAAAGAAAATCAGATCACGGACAGAACAGATATGAGATAGCCTTCGCAGCACTGGGGATAGCATCCAGGGGAGCGGTGCTTGAAAAGATCGAGCTGCATAATATAAAGCATCTCCTCCATGATTCCAAGACACTGTCCATAAACGAACTGATGGAGCGGGCAGACAGGACGGTAAAGCAGCAGAAGACCTACGAGAAGACCAATAAGCCTAAGCAGAAGCAGCGGAGGTCTACGATACAGATGTAGAAGGAGATGGTGCTATGAAAGTGACCTTAAATGGAAGAGAAATAGAATTTGATGAGGATATTTTTACATTTGTTACGGGAGTTATGATTTCCTATGCCGACTTCCCACAGGGCGAGCTGAGTGAGGACTTTTATTCTTATTCACAAAATCTTTTTAATATAACCGCGGATATTATGAGAGGTAATGATGCCGGGTTCAATATTACGGCTCCTGATCTTGCGGGTTTTCCGGAATTCCTTTCCCGGAAGGTTAATGGAAAATCTGTCTGCCGCTACATCTATGAGGATATCGGTGCAGGTACAAGAGCACAAATAGATAAGTTTTTCAGTGACTTAAATAATATCTTCGGCTTTAATATTGACCCTGCAGCCTTGGGGGTGGAGCCACTGCCGGCAGAGCAGCCCCAGGCGCAGGCAGAAGTGCCGGTGGAGCAGCCGGTAGTGCAGGCAGAAGCGCCGGCAAATATAATGACTGTGGATCATAATGGAAGGGAGATAGGATTCAGGGAAGGCGATGAGGCTGTTTTCCTGAAGGTCACTGCTGCTTTGTCTGCTGCAGGAAATCAATTGCCCCTCGGCGGACGGAGAACCCGCTTTGATGATTATACGCAGGCTTTTCGTGAGCTGGACGAAGCGCTCCGTGCCGGCAGCAAAGAAAGGGTCAGTGCTGCAGTTAACCGGATCGATGGTTTTCAGGATTTCCTTTCGGAGCAGTTCAGAGGAAGGACCATCTGCAGCTTTATCTACGATAATATTGAGGGCATAGGGACAAAAGAAGAATTTGACGGATTCTTTAACGATATAAACCGCATCTTTGGCTTTGAAATTGTAGTGCCGGCAGAGCAGCCACTACCGCAGGCTGTACAGCAGGCAGAGCAGCCGGTGGAGCCTGTAGTCCCACCAGTAGTTCCGGCAGAGAATGTTCAGGGAGCAGAGGCTGAAGCGCCCAGGGAGCAGAAGCTTCCGGAACAGCCGAAGCCCGCGGTACAGCCCAGGGTACAGCCGGAAGCTGAAGTTCAGCAGCCCCTTGCCATGGAAGGACTGCTGAAGAGCGGGAAGAGCCGCCGTTTCCACATGGAGGATCACTACTTCGATCTGGATAAGACGGAGGATATGGCACACTTCATAGCTCTCGGTGCGGCAGAGGCGAGGATCTTCGGGGGAAATGAAAAAGGCGTATTCTCAAAGAGTGAGAAGAATACCTTCAGGAGAATATCCGATTATTTCTTTAAGCCCCAGACCATAGTGAATAAGAAAGGAACCCCTGACTATGCTTCCTTCATTGACCGCATCAACGCCCTTACGGCAGAGGTAAGGGAGCTGAATTTAAGTACCGGGCGTTTTATAAAGGAGACTGATTTTGATAAGCTCCTGGGAGAGAAGATATCCGGGGAGAATAAGCTGTATGTGACTGCCCACCTCTGTCCGGAGGCACTCCGTTCAAAGGCGATACGTGACTATATAAATTCAGCTGTTGATAATAATGAGATCCAGGAGAAATATATACGCTATTACCTTGAGAATGCGGGAGTTGAAGATATTCCTGAAAATCCGGCTCTTCTCGCAGACAGATTCAAGGAGGTCCTTGAGAGCAGGATGACACCTCAGGATCAGAATGCAGCGGGAGTGCAGGAATACAAGGATTATCTGAAAGCAGAGCAGGAACACTTCATTCAGGCGGACTACCCTCTTTCTGATGAAAAGAAGAAAATGGCGAAGGAATCCCTTTTTAAGGATATGAGGAATGAAAAGACCTGGAATAACTGGGAGTTCAGCCGGGAATCCCTTAAGCAGCTCAGTAATATTTATGACCAGTTTAATAAGACAAAAAAGATGGTGGGCAGCAACAGCAGCAAATATAACGATCTTCTGGCTGCCCTGAAGCGTGCCGCGGATTTTAAGGATCCGGACGGTGAAACACCAGGGGGTGTATTTGAGGATGAGCTTCTGCCCATCTGTGAAGAAGTGGCGCGGAAGTCCATGGAATACTTAAAAGACAAGCGTTTCAAGAGAGGCACTGAAAGCGGTGAAGAGCGCTACGATATTGCCTTTTCGGCACTTGCCCTTACCGCCAGGGGACATGCGAAGTGCCTGGCGAAGGATCATAATTATGTCCATGAGATCCAGAAGGTAAAGAAAGTCGATATAAGTGACCTTATGGAGCGTTCAAAGTTTGACTATGAGGGTTATAAGTCAGAGAAGAAAAAGAAGGGAAAGATAAAGGAACCCCGGGTGGTAGTTCCTAAGATATGAAATCAGAGAGGTTGTGGAAGCCTTCCGCCCTGAGGCATTTCTCAAGGATGCGCTTTATGCGTTTCCCGGCGGCGTTCGGGCTGATGCCCAGCTTTTTCGCAATTTCCGTAATGGGCATCTCCAGCGCGAAGCGAAGGGAAAGAAGCTCCCGCTCATCGCTCTTTAAGCCGGAGAGAAGCCTTGCAACCTCTTTATTTACATCATCCTTAAAAATATCACTGGAATCGTAGACGGGGATTTCAGGATAGTCCTCACCGTAGAGGTCCGTCTTTTTCACGGCAAAGCTCCGCATGTGGTCGATAACGAGATGCTCTGCGATCCTGCAGAGCCAGGTGCGTTCGGATGAAAGGGAACTGTCATAGGAAGCAAAATTTTTCAGCGCATTCAGGAAGGTCTGGCTGGTCAGATCTTCCGTTGTTTCTTTATGAAGAACCCTCATATAGATGTAATTATAAATATATGAGAAATTCGCCGTATAAACGGCTTCAAAACTGTCCTTATCCATGGCTGCACTGATTATAACACCATGGGTGTGACAGAAATGTCATAAATGGGAAATGAAACGAAAAGATGCGGCGGATTTTTGTATCCTGTCCGTATATAGCATTGTAAAGCTTTTTCGTATAAGCGTTTTCTAAAAAAGGAGATAATGATATGGAACTGAACTTTAATGGAAAGACAATAACAATAAATAAGCAGGACGTGGATGCTCTTGGTAAAATTCCCGGGGGGTTGGATACCTCGGCGGTTTTTCTTCTCGGAAATCCCATATATGATGCCTATTATGAATATATGTCAACTCTTTCCAGATTATGCAGGCTTGTTTCTGAAGGTGAAAATGTAGCCGCCCAGAATGAAGTTAACCGCTTATCAAAATTTGATGAATTCCTTTCGCAGGAGATTACCGTAAAGGGCACTACGAAAACCGTCTGTGCTTTCATCTATGAGAACATTGGCGGCATAGGGACAAAGGCAGAACTGGATACATTTTTCGGCAACATAAACCGCATCTTCGGCTTTGATATCAAACCTGCGGAGCTGGGGGTGAGTCAGACAGGATTAATAGGAAGCTTTGATAAGGCAATAAGAGACTGGAAGAGCGTGGCTCATAGTGCTTCTGCTCATCTTCAGGAAATATACAGCTTCGGTGATTTCCTTAAGGACGCTTTCAGCAAAGGACTCAATAAGGATACTGACCTTCCTTTCCTGAAATCAGCCTACAATACTTTCGAAAGATACGGTGATGAGGATGTCATGATGTATCTGAAGGACTTTGTAAAGGGAAAGAAGAAAACGGGGGAAGATATCATCAGATTCGTTGCTGATTTTGCGCAAGCAAATCATATGAACAACGAGGAATTTATACCGGATGAAGCTGAGATTGTAAAAAAATACAACGCCGCCTTCAAGGAATTGAGGCCTGCAATGAAGGTGCCGGAGTTTGACAATACGGATACATCCCCTGACAGGAACCGCTTTTTTTCGTCAACCAGACTCACTCCGGTCAAAATTTTAAACTGTCTTAAAGTGGTTTATCCCATGAGTAATAATGTATACAAGACACAGCTCCCGATGGAAGCCCGGCAGGAAGCTTATGTTGCAATTACAGGAAAGAATGATGGAGAGATAAAAAGGCTCAGGGAAATGTTCGGGACAGGCAAGGGTCTTTTTGGAGGGTTCAATACAGAGGAGTACGAAAGGGTCAGAGAAGCCTTGGACAAATACATTCAGACAAGAGAATCCCTTCAGAATAAAACAAAGGATCTGGTAGCAGGTAAAAACATAGAAGATTATTTTAATGAAAAAGGTTTGGGCATTGCTGATTTCATGAAAATTTCAGAGAAAAGGAAAAGACTTGAAAAAGCGCTGACTGAGTACATCGTCAAGAAAACAAAAGGCAGTGATAACCAGATCGGAGATGTGAAGATAGAGGATAAGACGGGCTATGGAGCTGCACGCCTCTCTTCCGCCATGCTGCTCCTTGACATCATAAGGGAAGAGAAGGGAGGCCCCATGAAAACCTCTGACAGGAGGAAGGAGTATACGGTGTCAGCCACCGACTTCAAGAAACTCTATGATGCTGAGAAGAAAAAGAAGAATGCGGGAGGGCGCCGCAAATCATCCGAGAGAGCCATTGAAGAGTACAAGGAGAACAGGAAGCAGAGAAACGCCGGGGAAAAGGGAGCAGCCAAAAAGCCGGGTCCAAAGAAAAAGCCTGTGGTATGAATATATTTAAGAGGCGGGAGAAATGGATATCGCTGAAGGTAAGGGCATAGGCGGCAGAAAGGGATAATAAATATGGTAGTGAATTTTAATGGAAAAGAAATAACATTAAATGAGGAAGATGCGGATATATTCGATAATGTTCCAGGAACATTGAATATGATGCCGGATTCTTTCCCTGAAGGTGAGTTGAAACAGGCTTATTCTGAGTATATGGAGAACTTTTCTTTTCTATATGGGGCAATTGGTATTAATGATAAGGAACATGCCCAGAATTTAGTTAATAAGCTCGCAGGTTTTGATGAATTCCTTAAGAAAACGGTTAATGGAAAGACTGTCTGCCGCTATATTTATGAAGATATTTTTAAGGGAAAAAAGCAGGGGGACCTGGATGAATTCTTCAATCGCATAAACCGCATTTTCGGCTTTAAGATCAACCTTGCGGAACTGGGTGTGGAGCGAAAAGAGCAGGAGATAAAGCCGGCAGCGGATGCTGTTAATGCCGAAGCACCTGAGATACAACCGGCGAAGGGAACCGTATTGCCTGCAGCCTTTGATAAGGCAATAAGAGACTGGAAGCCCACGGCTAAGGAGGGTTCTGATGATCTTCAGGAAATATACAGCTTCGGTGATTTCCTTAAGGACGCTTACAGCAAAGGACTCAATAAGGATACCGACCTTCCTTTCCTGAAATCAGCCTACAATACTTTCGAAAGATACGGTAATGGTTATGTGGATGTCATGATGTATCTGAAGGACTTTGTAAAGGGAAAGAAGAAAACGGGAGAGGATATCGTCAGGTTCGTTGCGGATTTCGCCCACGCCAACCATATAAACAGCCAGAAAGTTATAGCTGATGAAGCTGAAGTCATAAAAAAATACAACGAAACCTTCAAGGATAAAAGACCTGCAATGGAGGTTACTGCCTATGACCCCGGGGATCCTTTGGGTGAGAAGGACGCAGTTTTTTCGACACGAAGAGGCATTCCGGTTATGATACTGCATGGTATGGAAATGGCCTGGTCCATATATATTGGTTCTCCTGAAACTAATGAAATACACAAGACACAATTGCCTAAGGAAGCCCGGTACGAGGCTTATGTTGCAATCACAGGAAAGAATGACGGAGAGATAGAAAGACTCGCGGAAATGTTCGGGACAGGCAAGGGTCTTTTGGGAGGATTCAATACAAAGGAGTATGAAGAGGTCAGAAGAACCCTGAACGGATACATTGAAGCGAGAAAATCCCTTCAGGAAAAGGTAAAGGGGCTGAAAAATACCGGTATGGTTGGTACGGATTTTAAGAATGCCGGTTTGGAATCGGGTGACTTCCATGCAATTCAAGGGGAAAGGAAAAGTCTTGAAAAAGCGCTGACTGAGTACATCGTCAAGAAAACAAAAGGCAGTGATAACCAGATCGGAGATGTGAAGATAGAGGATAAGACGGGCTATGGAGCTGCACGCCTCTCTTCCGCCATGCTGCTCCTTGACATCATAAGGGAAGAGAAGGGAGGCCCCATGAAAACCTCTGACAGGAGGAAGGAGTATACGGTGTCAGCCGCCGACTTCAAGAAGCTCTATGATGAGGAAAGGAAAGCAAAGAATGCAGGAGGGCGCCGCAAATCATCCGAGAAGGCCATTGAAAGGTACAAACAGGACAGAAAGCAGAGAAACGCCGGCGGGAACGGTGCAGCCAAAAAGCATGATGCAAAGAAAAAGCCTGTGATATGAATATATTTAAGATACGGGAGAAATGGATATCGCTGAAGGTAAAGGCGTTCTGGATCTTGCTTCTGGGGGTGCTGATAATAGGGATCCTTATCCAGGCCATGATCATCTGGGTGGTCCAGTTGTCCGTAAAGGATATTTATATCGAATTTGCGGAGGATACGGAGAAGATACTTATGTCTCTTCTGGATCAGAATTCACTTAAGGAGATAAGGAATGAGACCCTTGAGATATTTAACTCTGTCTCAGAAACCGCGAAAGATTCAATGGATGCATATGTCACTGATGAATATTACAGCCTTTATGACACCCTGAAAGAAAGACCGGAATACAGGGAGATCATGAGGGTGCTCCAAAGCTTCAGACACAGAGGTGATTTCGGATCCATTACCATAATGGCATACGATGAGGACGACAGGGCCTTTGTGGTGATGTTTGATTCGGATTACGAGAAGTATCGGTATCCCCTTGGGAAAAGGATAAACAGGCACGAAGACTATTACAGGAAAACAGGTGAGCCGATAGAATCCTTCCTTTATTCAACGGAGGCGGCGGGACCCATGATCACCCACACAGTTCCCGTAAGAGACAGAAACGGGGAGCTCATGATATATCTCTCCGTTGACATCAAGGATCGTGCCATAAGCAATGATACAATGATGACGGCGAGGTTTACTCTGGTTTCGATCTTCCTGATGATGGTTGTTTTTGCCCTTTCCATCTCATACATTTTAACCACGAGGGTCCTCCGCCCCGTGACCATGCTGTCAAAGGCCGCCGGAAAATACAGTGAGATGGGGGAGAGGGGGCTGAAGGACGCAGAGCCGGTTTTTGATGGAATCCTGATAAAGAATAAGGATGAGATAGGGGATCTTTATGCATCTGTCAGGAAAATGGAACAGGATATCCGGAGCTCCGTAAAAAAGATCACTCTGATGACAGCGGAGCAGGAAAGGCTGGATACTGAGCTCGCCATCGCGGGACAGATACAGTCCCAGATGCTTCCAAGTGTATTCCCGCCATTCCCGGACAGAAAGGAATTTGACCTCTGCGCCTCCATGGATTCGGCCAAGGAGGTGGCGGGGGATTTCTTTGACTTCTTCTTCATAGACCGTGACCACCTGGCACTCGTGATGGCGGATGTATCGGGAAAGGGAATACCGGCAGCTCTTTTCATGGCGGGGGCAAAGACCGTCATAAGGAATGTATCCCGGTCATATAAAAGACTGACCCCGGGTGAGATACTGGCGGAGGTAAACGACATACTGGCGGAAGGGAATAAAGTCATGGTGTTCGTGACGGTATGGCTGGGGATCCTTGACGTTGCATCAGGGCTTCTCACAGCAGCCAACGGCGGCCATGAATACCCCTGCATTTACCGGAAGGGGCATTCGGGCAAAAAGGAATTCATACTTGAAAAGGGTGTAAACGGGCCGGGACTCGCCATATTCAAGGGAGTGGAATTTGAGGAGAATGAATGGAAGCTTGAGAAGGGGGACCGCATCTTCGTTTACACGGACGGCCTGCTGGAGGCACAGGATAAGGAAGAAGAGCTTTTCGGCATGGAGAGGATGCTTAAGGCATTAAATGACCACGCAGAGGACAGCGTAGCGGATTTCCTTGACGGGATACATAAGGAGGTGGACCGTTTCGTGGGAGAAGCGCCGCAGTATGACGATATCACCATGATGGTTCTTGAATACAGGGGAAGCGCAGATGATCTGTGACATTTTTGTCGCACTTGTTATGGTAAAATAACAGAATATATTTTCGGTCTGTAGATCGCCCGGAACAAAAGAAGAAAGGATAAGACAATGGCAGAGGCAAGGAATACCGGAAAAGATAAATTAAGGGATATGGTGGACGAAAACGGTAAGCTGAAGGACAGTAAGCTTGACAAGTTTACCAAGTTCTTAAGCTTTCCGCTGCTGGTAGCCGCTGCGGCGAATCCTATAATGCTCTGGGTCTTCCTTGCCATGAAGCTGGTAAACGGTGCCTATAACCTCTTCCGCTACTGGAGGACCAGGAAGGTTCGTAATGAGATAAAGCATCAGAAACAGGCACAAAACAGGGAGGCCGCCGAGGATAAGAGGGAGAAGGCCAGGGAGAAGGCCGGCAGGGAAATGGAGGATATCCAGAAGCTGAAGGAGCAGCTCTTGTCTCTTAGGGGCGAAGTGAGAGGCCTTAGGAACAATCCCGGTGCTGCCCGGCCCCAGGCGGCACAGGCGCAGCCCCAGGCGGCACAGGCACAGCCCCGGGTGATCCAGGTTCAGCAGCCCCAGACGGTTCAGGCGCAGCAGCCCCAGGTGATCCAGGTTCAGCAGCCCCAGATGGTTCAAGCGCAGCAGCCCCAGATGATGCAGCTTCAGCAGCCCCAGATGGTTCAGGCACAGGAGCCCCAGATGATGCAGGCGCAGCAGCAGATGATGCAGGCACAGCAGCAGATGATGCCCCCGTTTGGTCAGGATATGATGGACTGGAACCAGCAGCTGCAGAACCAGAACCAGCAGCTGCAGGATATGATGAACCGGCAGCAGCAGGATCTGATGAACCAGCAGATACAGCTCCGGAACCAGCAGCTGATGGATATGATAAACCGGCAGCAGCAGGAGCTGATGGATCAGCAGATGCAGCTTCGGAACCAGCAGCAGAGAATAAATGAAATGGCTGAACAGCTGCAGATCCTGAACCGGATGAATATGCAGCCCTATCAGAACCAGATGGATATGCAGCAATACCAGAACCAGATGGGAATGCAGGATCAGAACCAGATGGGAATGCAGAATCAGATGGGAATGCAGAACCAGATGGATATGCAGAACCGGATGCAGATGAATGGGATGGGTCAGGACCGGATGGCAGCGCAGAACCTGCAAAATGTGATGGATCAGAGACTTCTGGACATGGGAGGGGATGCACTGCAGCAGAATCCGCAGATGATGAATGCACAGCTGCAGAATGCCGGGCAGAACGTAATGGATCTGCTGAACAGGCCCACCGAAGCCTATATGAGACAGGCCTTCGGTCAGGGACAGCCAGTGAACCAAGGTCAGAACATGGCTCAGAACAGGGAGAATCAGGCTCTGAACCAGGGACAGAATCAGGGACCGGTTCCGGTTCAGCCCGTGAATGCGGCGGATCAGAATCTGAATGCAAACCAGAACCTGAATGCGAACCAGAACCTGAATCCGGTTCAGAATGCAGAGAACCGGAATCAGCCTCAGAATAACGCAAACCTCGAACAGGAAATAGCTAAAGCTGATGAGGAACTCAATGCTGCCGAACAGGATGTAATACGTCTGTCAGATGAACAGGACGCTCTGGAAAAGAATGAGAAGGAGATCGGCGGCAATATAGAAAAAGATAAGAATATCATGGAGGAGCTGCAGCACCTTGCAAATGAAAAGGAGCTGGAATACGCCCGGTATCTGAAGGACAATGAGGGCAGATTCCTGAATGAAGCCGGCAATGCAGCTGATGCGAGTAAAAATATAAATGATAACCTGACCTTCGTAAACATAGAAACCATCAATAATGATACTTACATGAAGGCTTATACGGATCATCAGTTAGATGAGGAAACCGAGAGCAAAGCAAAAGACACCTGCAGTAAGCTTATCAGCCAGACCAGGATCCATAAAAATAAGTACAGCGACGAATTAAAGAAAAATCTGAATGAGTATCAGAAAAAGCTGGATGCCTATTCCCTGAACAAGGAATATGACATGGATAATTTCAATGCACCGTCTAAGGTGGAGCTTTATGAAGCGGCATATAACTTGAGGCGGACCATACAGGAGGAATATCAGCATGCCGGGGAAGATGGCAAGAAGGACTGGAATGAAAATGTCCCGAAGGAGGTTAAGAGGGCATGGTTTTCTGCCCAGGATGTGAATCATAAGCTGAATGAATTTCCGGTGGAGGGCGAGCCCGAACCGCGAAAGAACGTTATTCAGGATTATAAAAAATATATGAATGAAGTGCGGGAGGCCAGGGAAAATAAGGATAAGCTCAGGCTTTTCAGAGATTCTATGTTAAGTTCATTTCAGGAAGATCTTCTGGACGGGAATAACAGGAATATGGACAATGCCCCGAAGGAACAGAAGGAGCTCTATGATTCCATCGGAAAGCTGAGAGACGCGCTTAAAGATCCGGAAAGACAGGGGTTCCTGGAGAAAGAGTATCTGGATGTATATGAAAAGGCCGGTGCCTTCAATAAAAGCAAAACAGATGAGGATAACCTGAATCTCAGATTTGCCAAAGATCGTTCAGAGGATTACGTGGATAAGCTCAATGAATTGAATTTCCGTAAAAACCTTGAAGCCGTTAAGATACATAATGAAACACAGGCGGATAAGAACAGGAGAGAAAAGGAGCTGGTTGATCTGAAGAATGAAGTGGCGGAAGCACAGAAGCAATTAAGCGAACGTATGAAAAAGACCATGAATGACTACGTAGAGAATGAAGAAAAAATCAATAATAACCGCAGGAACCTGAATAATTCCAGAGAGATATATCAGCAGAGGAGAAAGAAGAGAGAAGCACTCGCGCCGAACATGGGCGGAATGTGATGAGGAGGGCGGCAGATGGATGTAATGGACACAGATACAAGAATGGCGGGTCTTATCCAAAACGAGCTGGATTTCTACAGCGATATGGAGAAGGAATATGAGGAGAGGCTTACATTTCTGCGGGATACCAGAAATGACATTCTGGAAATGGTAAATGATATCGATAATGACGCGGGAGAGGATAAGGATACAGACCCCGAGGATCATATCGGAGAGCTTATGGACATTGAGGACAGCCTGGACAGTACCCTTAAGCCCGATGACCTGAAAATGAAGGATGTGCCGGAGGAACTTAGAGATAAGCTTATGGGTATAGTGACGGAGGTTCAGGAAAAAAGCTCCCGGGTGACAGAGGCTATGTGGAGGAGCGAGCTTAAAGATGCCCTTTCCATGTATCTCGATGCCATAGACACGAATATAGCCCAGGTGGAAGCGGATCAGGCCCTCCTTTCCTTAAGCCGTGCAAGATTTGAAGCTTTGCAGGTTTATTCAGGACTGTAATATATGCGTATTAATCTAAGGGGTGAAGAGCCTGAAACCGGTAAAGCCCGTAAAAAAGCGGAACAGGGGTTTATTAAATTTATCCGCTACTTTTTCCCCGCCGTGTGGCCGGTGTTATTGTATATCAGTCTGAATATGGGATTCATCCTTATAGGATCCATGGTATTCCGTCCGGGGGTAACCCGTGAGGAATTTCTCCATGAGAAGAGCAGTGTATGCAGCATATTCACTGTTTTTACCACTTTCTTCATTTTGAGGAGATATTCCAGGAAAAAGGGCAGCACCTTTTTCGAGGACGCATCCCTTTACAGGGACGATCTGAGCCTTGTTAAGAGCCTGATGGCGGTACTGTTCGGTGCTGGCACGGCACTTTTCATCTCCGCCCTTATATCTCTTTTACCCTCCATCGGGCCTGTAGAGGGGTATGAAGTGCAGATCGGGAAGCTGTACAGGAGCTGGAGCATCCTTTTCGGAGTGGCAGTGAATACTTTTTTTACTCCACTGGTGGAGGAGGTTATATTCAGGGGATACATGCTGAACAGGCTGCTTCCGCACTGGGGCGAAAAATGGGCCTTGATCGCCGTAAGCTTTGTTTTCGGCATGATGCACGGTTCGGCGATCTGGTTCCTCTATTCAGTCGTCATGGCGTGGATACTGGGAAAGCTTGCCATCAGGGAGGACAATATATTTTATTCCATACTGCTGCATCTGGGCTTCAATCTGCCGGGAACCGTGCTCTGGTATATGTATGCCCTTCTGCCGGGTTCGGAGGAAGCACTGAGGCAGGATAAGCTGCTTATAACGGTCCTTGGATTCACAGGCGCGGGGGCAGCGCTTTTCGCCTACCGGGTATATGAACTGGAAAGGACAAGCGGATATATAAGCAGATTGTTTAATAAAGCCTGATGGCGGAATGTCATCTGGTCATTTAGCCGGAAGGAGCGGCATCGACATTAAATGAGAGAAGAGTTGCAGGACGATCTGAAACTGATATTGAGATGGACACCGGTGCTTATAGTGTCGGCGGTTTTGCTGGGTATCTTTAGCTCTGCCATGCTCTTAGCCCTTACAAACGCCATGCTTGGGAAGGGCATGACCCTGGCAGGCGCGGGCTTCTGGGATATCTTCAAGCCGGAGTCCCTTATGCTGGGGACGGTGGAGATTGTTATAATAGTCACCCTCAATTTTGTCTACGGCACCAGAGGCGTTTTCAGGGCATCGAACCGCCTTCTTCGCGGAAAGGCGGAGCGGGTTGAAGGCTCCCTTGAGAATTCCCGCTGGATGGAGGAAAAGGAGAGAAATGAACTTTTCCCAAAGACCCAGTTTTCGAAGCTTTCCGAGCTGAAGAAGGACGGCATCCCCCTGTATGCCGTTTATAACAGCAAGAAAAAGGATATGGACATCAATATCATGCCTCCGGCTCACGGCATCATCATAGGAGCTACCGGTTCCGGTAAGACCACCACCTTTGTGAATCCGGTGGTACAGATACTGGGCCGCGCAAAGGCAGGCTCCTCCATGATCTGCACGGACCCCAAGGGGGAGCTTTTCCAGATGCATTCAAAGCTCCTCAATGAAAACGGCTATAAATGCATGGTGCTGGATCTCCGTGATCCCTACAGTTCCTTCCGCTGGAATCCTCTGGGGGATATCTATGACACCTATCAGCAGTATCTCCATATCGGGGCCGGTATCCTGGAGCATTTGGATTCCATAGAGAATTATCCGGATATGAAGAGAGCCCATGACATATCGGAATTCGACGAGGATGAGCCGTGGTATGAATGGGAAAATGTGGCCTATGCAGTGAGGATCGACCTTATAAAAAAGGTGATGGTCGAGAAGCAGAAGCTTTACGATATGTGCTACGAGGATCTGAATGACCTTATCAGTGTTATCTGTCCAATAGAGAATGAGAAGGACCCGGTGTGGGAGAAGGGTGCCAGATCCATAATAATGGCAACCGCCCTTGCCATGCTGGAGGACAGTGAAGACCCGAAGCTTGAAATGACGAAGGATAAGTTCTGCTTCTACAATATCAATAAAGCGATCTCAAATTCCGAGGATGAGTTTGCGAGCCTGAAGGACTACTTTGAGGGGAGGTCAAAGCTCTCGAAGGCAGTGGGTCTTTCCAGGCAGGTTTTATCAGCTGCCGACCAGACCCTTTCATCATATATGAGTATAGCCTTCGACAAGCTGTCCATGTTTAACGATGAAGGACTGTGCGCCCTTACATCCGCCACGGATATAAAGCCTGTGGAATTTGCGGACAGGCCTACGGCGCTGTTCTTAAAGATACCGGATGAGAAGGATACGAGACACGCCCTTGCCGCAGTGTTCATCCTCTGTATCTATAAGGCGCTTATCAAGGTGGCTAGTGCCAGGGAGGATCTGTCTCTCCCAAGGAACGTATTCTTCCTCCTGGATGAGTTCGGTAATATGCCAAAGATCGAGAAATTTGACAAGATGATCACTGTAGGCCGTTCCAGGAAGATCTGGTTCGAGATGATAGTCCAGTCCTTCGCCCAGCTGAAAAATGTATACGGGGAAACCGTGGCGGATATCGTAAAGGGTAACTGCGGCATCAAGCTTTTCATCGGTTCAAACGATATCCCCACCTGTGAGGAATTTTCTAAAATGTGCGGAAATATGACCGTCAGGACCCAGAGCGTGTCCTCAGGGCTTCAGGATAAGAGTGGAAATATCAATATTTCCAGCCAGACCCAGGTGAGACCCCTGATCTACCCCTCTGACCTTACGAGGCTTAATAACCATAAGAGCACGGGTAATTCCATTGTGGTGACCTTCAATAATTTCCCTCTTATGACGAAGTTCACCCCGTCCTACAAGTGTCCCTTATATGAGATGGGACAGATGGACCTGACCGAGGTACGCGCCAACGCCTTTTTCGGTGAGGATGTCTTTTATGACCTGGACGAGAGGAATTATCTCATCCTGGGGGAGGGGAAAAAGGACGAAGAGCACA
>CAMJPM010000016.1 GCA_946407725.1 uncultured Lachnospiraceae bacterium | reverse complement strand
GTATCCTTAACCGACACCGAAAGCCTTACCGTGCTCTCCGGTCTCTGGTCTCCGGGACAGGAAAGAGCGAGAGCCTCCCTGTCGTTCCCACTGTCCTCAAGCTTCTTTATGATCAGGGTAACAGTTCCTTTTTCCGTATATTTCACCGCATTTGTAAGGAGGTTGGTTATAACCTGTTTTAACCTGGTCTCATCTCCAAAGAGCAGTGACGGAACAGTGGGCTCTATATCAAGAATTACTTTCAGTCCCTTGCTTTCAGCCCTCGTCCAGACCACATTGTACAGATCATTCAGAATAGAAGCGATCTCGTATTCCACCGGTATAATACTCATTCTGCCGGCCTCGATCTTTGAAAAGTCCAGCACGTCATTTACTATTCCAAGGAGATTATTACCTGCGGAACGGATATCCTCCGCATATTCTAATATCTCTTCTTCGCTGCTCTCCCTTAAGATCATCTCATCCATGCCCAGGATGGCATTTATGGGTGTGCGGATCTCATGGGACATGTGGGAAAGGAATGCTGATTTCGCATTATTTGCATCCACGGCCTCAGTTGCCGCTTCCCGAAGCTCTGTGGTGATCTTTCTTAAAAAGACCGACATTCTGTCTGAAAGGGGCATGGTCCGGCCGTGTCTTAAGCTCTCCACCTCCGGATGGACATATTCCGCGTTCACCCCGGATGTTTCCTTCTCCTTTAATCCGATGGCAAGATGTGCGGAATTCAGAATACCGCCTCTTTTATTATGATAATAGAGCTCACAGGCGCCGTGCATAAGCGCATGATTTTTTCCCACCGACTTTTTGAAGCCGTCCCATTCCAGATGGGCATCCTCTTTTAAGAAATTGATCCTGTTGCCGCATAGGGTAAGAAAAAGCGCTTCCGGCTGGAACAGTTCCATGCTTTTCAGGGAATGACGGCTGGCGTGGAGCACCTCGTCATGGGATGCAAAGGAAAGCCTTAAGCGCTCTCCCTCATGTACTGTCATCATGAAAAACAGTTCCCCCTCTTCACCGCAGGTTATTGGTATAAGACAGATATCAATTCCGTCCCGTTCCACAATAAAAGGAAATTCACAGATATTGGAGATCAGATAGGCATCCGGATATACCCCCAGGTACTCCCGGTAGATATCCACAGCCGGAAGATCATTTATCCTGTTTACCACGGTTTCCCCTTTTGACGGATGTTCCCCAAGCTCTGTGGTAAACCGCCGTCCTATAGGACTCCAGCCCAAAGCGTATTTTGCCTGGACGTCAAGCTTTTCACCGGCAAAGAGCACCGCCACAAATCCGTCCCCCAGGGTACTGCTCCCGTAGATAAATTCCTTTCCTTCATAGGTGCCCTCTTTCTCCTCGATCTCAAAAACCTGCTCATTGTCTTCCACGGAAAAATCCACAAAAAGGCCGCGGGTTGTGGTGGTTCCGAAAAGCACCGCCTCTTCAAAGCCCTCCATGGATCTCTCCATAAACCGGGTTATATTGAGGGACATATTGCTGCCGAAAAGCTCCACGGCCTTCACATTTTTTAGTTCCCTAAGCCGTGAATTCAGCTTTTCCGCCGCGCCGTCCTCTTCCCCGGGAGTGCAGGGAAGGGTTACCACTTCTATATCCGTATCTTCCGTAAGGATCAGGTTCAGAAGTATCCCTGTTCCCTCCGGCATAAGCTCCGCCACAATGGTAATGGAGATCCCCGCGATCTGGAGCCCAGGAAACTCCCCGTCTTTGATCTGCTCCATCAGAGCTTCCATCTGCCGGCTGTCAAAACCGCTCTCATAAAAGGTGAGCAGCGCCGCTTTATGCTTTGTCTCCTTCAGAACGCTTTTTATCTGCGGTATTGCGTTTTCTGCTTCGTTAAGGTCTTTGCATAGATATTTTTTCTGTATCATAGTCCGCCAGGCCTTTGGGATCCTTTCCCGTTTTTCATGCTTTCATCCGTCTGCCGCCAAATCTGCAGATTGCTTTGTTATATATTTTACCATGCCTGCAGCATACTTGGAATACTCTGAAAGGGGTTTAACCCCTTATTTTTAAGAAAAAACTGTGGTATAATAATTAAGATCCAAATCAACTTCTGACAGGAGACGATATGCTCAATATAGCTTTCTTTATTGGGGAACTGGAGCTCGATACACAGAGAAAGGTCCTTACCGGCATAGCCGATGCCGCAAAGGCTGACGGCAATAATATCGTAGTATATGCGCTCACTCTTTCCACAGATGAAAAATATAATGAGGGTGTGGCAGCTTCCATGCTCTATGATGATTTTTCAATATATGACGGATTCATAGTCTATGCAGAAAGCATTTACTCCGAAAGGATCCGGAATGTGGTTTTTGAAAAGATCAGAACCGTTAACAAGCCCTGTGCTTCCATAGATTTTGCCGTAGACGGCATGATCTATGTCAGCAGCGATAATGAGGGAGCCATGCGTACCCTGTCGAGACATCTTATAGAAAAGCACGGAATAAAAGCCGTGAATTTCATAGGCGGGCCGGTGGATTCCGTGGATTCGCGGACACGGAAGCGTGTATTCACAGAGGAGCTTGAAAGAGCAGGGCTCCATCTTGACCCCCGGCGCTATTACGCAGGTGATTATTACGCAAGAAGCGGGCGGGCGGCTGTCAGGCATTTTGAAAGCGAAGGCCTTCTTGATGCTGATGCATATATATGTGCCAACGACCAGATGGCGCTGGGAGCATTTTATGCCCTTACAGACCGAGGTATCAGGATTCCGGAGGATACCATACTTTCAGGATATGACAATATATTCGAAGCCGCCAATCACTATCCACGGATCACTTCTGTCAACAGATTTGAAGAAAAGCTCGGGGAGACGGCATACAAAAACCTCATTCTTGCCATAGAGGGAAAAGAATATGATAACAGTCCTGTCATTGATTCAGAGCCGGTCTATGCGGAAACCTGCGGATGCGATGCTGTCCGTCCGGTATACCACAGGATTGTTGTCAACCAGTATTCCCGCAACAAACTCCGTGAAGCCCGGTACGCTGAGATGATAAGCGATCTCACAGTCAGTCTGACAAACGCCAGATCCGCGGAAGATATTATTAACTCCGTAAAGCCCTGTATTCCTGAACTGGGAGGGGATGCCTTTGTCCTCGCTATTTTTGACAAGAATGAAAATGATGAAGATAAATACCGGAGTTCGGCACACGTGCTTGTTTACGATAACGATGAATTTGTAGTGGATAATAACGCCAATATCCTGGAATGCCATCCGAAATTTGACGACAGATCAGGAGGCAATCTTTTCATCATTTATTCATTACACTACAGGGAGCGTTTCTATGGCTTCACATCCATACGCAATTCTTCAATGCCCCTGTTCTCTGAATACTACCGGGTTCTCATGATGTCCCTGTCATCTGCCCTTGAACAGGTGAGCAATGTCATGAAAATGCAGAAAATGATCAAGACCCTTGATGAAATGTGGGTATTTGACCCCATGACCCATGTTTATAACCGTGCCGGATTTTTCAAGTTCTCCGAAAAGATCCTGGAGGAAGCCAGACGGAATAATGAGGACATGTTCTTCATATTCCTGGATCTCGACGGCCTGAAGATCGTAAACGATGCATTAGGACACGAATCAGGAGACCGGATGATATGCGATATGGCGGATATCCTCCGGAAAAACCGGGAAAAGGAAGATCTCCTTATGAGGTACGGTGGCGATGAATTTGTTATGTTCGGAAAAGGTCTTTCCGAGAAAGAAGTGGCTGATCTTGTGGAAAGAATACGAAAGGCAATGACTGATCTTAATTCCTCCGGCGACCGCCCCTACAAGATCGATGCCAGCATCGGTTACAACATGGTACCCTTGGATAACGATAAGCCCTTAAGCGCACTTATAGAGCTGGCAGATCAGAAAATGTACATGGAAAAAAGAGCAAAGCACAGACGGAGATCGCTTGAAGATGACAACAGGTAAAATGGTTAAGTTTCCCCAGGACAGCATTATCCTCCGTGAGGGGGAAACCAATGCGGAAATGTACAAGATAATAAAGGGCCACGCTGAAATATACACGGGTTATGGTACAAATCTTGAAACCCTTATCGGTATTATCGGCCATCAGTCCTGTTTCGGGGAATTCGGGATACTGCTTAAGCAGCCTTCCATCTATACGGTTGTGGCCTATTCCGACATACTGGCACTCCGTATCACGGAAAATGATCTCAATGATTTCATAACGGAAAACCATAAGAACATCCTAGATATCATGAGAAACATGGCAAACTCCCTGCTTACCATGCGCTTTCAGGTGGATATGCTGCTGAAAGAGCTCTCTTCAGGGAAAACCATGACTGATGACGAGATCAAGGATGCCATGCGGAAGGCAAAGCAGACTATGCGTCAGTATGCCATAAAGGGATCCTTTTCTAATAGCTCCCGAATATCCTGATAAGCTCCTTCCCCGAGGTGATATTGTCTTTTATGGCCAGCCGGAGAAGGATGGCCGCCTTCTGGGGAGACAGGTCATTGGCCGCCACAGTGTTTTCACATAACACTGCGTCCTGTGTGATTATTCCGTCATTTACTCTTGAGCTTATGACTACGGGGACATTTAAGGAGCTGATTATTTCCTTATAGTCCCGGCTGAATTCACCGGCTCCCGCCCCTGCTATCACAAGCCCGGCAAAATGCTCCGCCGCATATTTCAGTATCCCGGTGTCCGAATCCACTGCAAAATAAAGGATCTGGACCTTTGGGAGAATATCACCCTTTCTTATTCTGAACTCTGTCTTTACTGTATGTGCCTTTGTGGGAACATCATGGAAAACAGCTTCGTCATCCCGGATTACTCCGATGCATCCTGCTTCTCCCGCGGAGATGGCCATCACATTATATGTACTCATCTTCTTTACCGAGCGGGCAGAAAATATCCGGTTTGAGAAGACCACAAGAACACCCTTTCCCCTGCTGTCCTCCGATGCCGCCACGCATACCGACTGATAGAGGTTCATGGGGCCGTCAGCGGAAATGGAGGTGGAGGGCCGCATGGAACCCGTAAGCACCACCGGTTTATCTGTTTTGACAGTCATATTCAGGAAATAGGCGGTTTCCTCCATGGTATCTGTTCCATGGGTTATGACGAACCCTGCCGTATTCTCATCCTGAGCCCTTTCATTTATCGTATCCGAAAGCTGTATCCATATTTCCGACGTGATATCGTCAGAGTTCACATTACAGATCTGAATGGTCTCGATTTCGGCGATCTCCTCTATCCCGGGCACCTCTTCTATCAGCTCCGATACCTCCAGTGTCCCTGAGGTATATCCGGTTTCTTTTCCCTTCTTGCCTGTTCCTGCAATGGTGCCTCCCGTAGCGATAATAACTACCCTGCGTTTTATTTTTTCTTCCTGCATGCGGTTTTATCCTTCAAGAGATTATCAAAAGTTTTCAAAACAGTTATTTGTTCTCATTGTATCATTTATCCATTTTCATGTATACATTCCCTAAATTACTTGCCCTAACCATGAATTTGTCATTTTAACAAGTAATTTCTGCTCCATCCTTTCCCAATAATTACTTGTCCAAATCATTTATTTGTCATTTTGACATATAATTTCTGCTCCATCCTTTCCCATAATTACTTGTCCAAATCATTTATTTGCCATTTTGACAAGTAATTTCTGCTCCGTACTTTCCCTAAATTACTTGCCTGCATCATGAATTTGCCATTTTGGCAAGTAATTTCTGCTCCATCCTTTCCCATAATTACTTGTCCAAATCATTTATTTGCCATTTTGACAAGTAATTTCTGCTCCGTACTTTCCCTAAATTACTTGCCTGCATTATGAATTTGCCATTTTGGCAAGTAATAGCAGATAAAAATACACCGTCAGACGCCTCGTCAAAGCATAACATCAAAGCGTGTTTTTTCCCTTTCAATCTGTTATAATGACAGGTACGGCACATTTTTATCCAATATCCTGTGGATCATCATGTGCGGGTGTATAACCCCAGCTGTATTTTTACGGGGAACAGGGATTTCACCCTAAAGGGAGATATTTGTTTAATCAGGAAGGAGAAGTGTAGTAATGAAGAAACGTAAATTCAGATTTTTGGCTCTGCTGCTGTCGGGAGCCATGGTTCTTACCATGAACGCCCCGGCTTTCGCAGAACCGGCGGGATCGCTGTCGGCGGATACCGTGGAAGAGACCGGGGCGGAAATATCTGTGCTGGATTACACGGAGGAGACACAGGCGGAAATATCTGCGAATGACACGGAGGAGACACAGGCGGAAACATCCGGGGAAGATGAGCCCGGGATCGTTAATCTGGTTCCGGCAGCAACGGCTGATGACTATGATACCGGCTTTGTCGATGGAACAACGGATGCCGCAACTGATAAGCCGAATAATAACCAGGAAAAATACAAAGATAAGCACAATGCTTACAAGGATACCACCCAGAACTTCACTCTGGCCTATAAAGCCGGATACGAAGACGGCTATGCTGGATACGGCCACGGACAGTATTATACTGCCCTGAAAGCAGGCTTTGACCGGGGTTATGCCCTTGCCGCCGCAGGATCCAAAGACGCAGTTAAAGATGAAAAAGCCGATGATACCTCTATCTGGAATAGTACTGCCAACGGCAATGAATACAGGGATAATTACAGGGCAGGCTTCACATCCGGAGAAACAGTGGGAAAAAGCGAGCGGTACAAAAATGCCTATAATGAGGGATATGATTCCATCGCCGGCACCCTTCCGGGCCAGGGACTGCTGTCCAACCATATAGAGATCTATACCGATTACGATGCATTCCTTAAATCCGACGATTTCAAAGTAACATTTGTAACTGCCGCTTATAATAATTACGAAGAGGCATATTTGACAGAGTGGAAAAAGGGATATACGGACGCATATAAATTAAAGGCTAAAACCGAAGGCTATGAGGACGGAAGGTTTGACGGCAGAACTGACGGACGTCTCTGCAAACCCTCTGACTCAAAGGTAAATACAAAAGCAAAGCTGGATGATTATCTGGCAAATGATCCGCAGGCCGCAGCAGCTGCGGCAGCAGGCATAGATTACCGTACCCACTGGAAAAAGTATAATAAACAGTATACTGACGATAAAGGTGATTATACTAAAGACGCCGCCAAAGCCATTGCAGGGGAAACGGTGGGAAAAACCTATCTTGAAAATTACCAGAAGGGCTATGACGATTCCTATTCCTTCGCAACAGAAGACGCTAAAACTACCGACGGAAAAGCCGCATTTAACCAGGGATTTGCTGCCGGATATGCCATAGGACAGATAGACGGCATAAATAACAATCAGAACCTATACAATAAAAGGGATACCGACGAGGATGCCAGCGGATATCATGCTTATGTAACAAACCAGAATAACACCTCTGAAGAGATCAGCCAGTATAAGGCGGGTTTTGATGCGGGTTATAAAGCCGCTTCCACAACCCAGACCTATGATACGGGCTATGCCACAGGTTTTGCATCCGGAAAAAGGGATGCTGAACACGACCAGTATTCCAATGATTTCTATGCCGGTTTCTATGAAATAGAAAAAAATGACCCCAACAGTGCCTACAATGTGCTGGATAAAAATACGCAATACGGTGCCGGCTACAGAAAGGGTTACGAAGACGGCTATGAAACCGGGCTTTCCAATGCAAAATATGACGATGCGGCGGATAAGGCTTATGATTACAAATCCGCTGAAATGGATGCCTGGAGGGTTTCCACCGATCCCGCTAACTGGGATAAGTCACAGATGTTCATAGTTCAGGACAGGCCTGCCCGTGTGGACAGTGACGGAGACGGCCAATTGGATGATGTAAACCAGGATCTTTATTTCAACACCAGGGATTACAAAGCAGGCTATACTGCCGGCGCTGCTCCTGTAATGAATTTTACTGACCATAACGGAAATCCCGCCGTTCCCGGCACTTTGGTCGCCACATCTCCGTTCCAGTATTATTTTGACCTCAGTGAAACCGACCACCTTATCGATAAGAGGACAGTAAGCCCTCCCAACGTGCATGTAAATGACTGGAATGTCTATGTAAACGGTTACGGTATAAATAACGGTTCCGTGGGCCAGTATGTCTATGCGGCATATACCGCAAGCATGAATAATGCAAAACCTAAAAAGCTTCCCGACGGCACGGAGGATACCGGTATTACCTATATACTGGTGCGCTACAGGCTAATGGGATCTGAAACCGATGAAAATTACAAGGTAAAAAGATACACTTACACTGCCAACGGAAAAGAAATCGCAGCCATTGAAAACATAAACAACTATTATAACGGAACAGAACCTGTTGTGGGCTATGATTCCCGCAGGATCAACGGAAAGAAGCCTGTAAAGAAGGACTACGGACATCCCTTTGCCGACAATGATAAAGCCAGCCGTTACATAATTGATGCGGAAGCTGTAGTTGTGAGCTGGACAGAGGGACAGCCCGCAAGGCTTTTAGGCAAGCTGGATCTGGATGCCAAAGCAAAGGACAATGTTAACGCCACTGTCCCCCACACCTATCTTGACTATCAGGGAGATACCGCCCTCCAGGCTGTTCAAAAGCCCCTTCAGCCTGCCGCGTTCCCGAGGCCTGTGGCCTATGAGATCATAGAAACTGACAAGCCTGTGGGAGGGAAAATTTCACCTGCCATGGCTGGAGCTTTCTTCAGTAAGTATTACAAAGTTTCGGAGGAGAACAAGGATTTAGGCAACAGCGAGAAGGGTGTAATGGGAAGGGTAGCTTTTGCGGCTCCGGCGTCTGCTCCCCTGCTCACAAAGGAAGAAAACTCCTATATTAAGAAGAATACCCCAACCTTCATCCTTAAAGCCAAAAAGATAGACCCCGCCCTGAAGCCTTACGCTAAAGAGATTAAAAAGGCTCTGAAGGACGCATCCTTCAATTTTGAGATCAGCAGAATGAAGATAGCCTCCGATTATGTGACGGATATGGATACCCTTGTCAACGGAAAATGGAACGGAAATTACGGCTATGGTGCTTACCACTCTACAGTGCAGGAATTCCCTATTGTGGACAACGACGTATTCAAGCTTCTCATTGCAAAGTTCATGCCGGCACCTAAAAAGAGTGAATGGGGCAGCAAATATAGTGATAATGTCCAGGAATATCTCTCCAAAAAAGAGGTTTATGAGAACTACATAAACAGTGAGGAATTCAAGAAAGCAGCCAGGGACGGCTTTAAGAAAGCAAGAGAAGCCTACAAAGCACAGTATGCTGCCCTGAAAACCACCTACGGCTCCAATCTCGATTACCTTACAAAGTGGATCGAGGGTGATGTTAACGGATGGGCTGCCGCAAATAATGCCATAGCCGGCATTAACGGCGGTAATCCGGTTACATTCCCCTATACCGTCACAAAGGACGACAGGACTGACCCTGCTACAGGCAATGTCGTTCCTCCAAAGTATGTGAAAAACGGAAAGGAAATGAAGAACGAGGAATACAGAGTGCTTATACCTGACGATGCCAACTGTGACGGTGTTATTACCGCAATAGAGCACTATGAACATATCGAGCTCGTTCCCAGCTGGGCAAAGGGCGTGGATGATCCCCGCTTTGACGGAGTTCTGCAGGCAGGAGACAATATCACCGGTTTTGATGACGACCTGGCTAACGGCTATATTGACTATGATGATGTGGATGTAGCTGTGACTACAGATTTTACAAAGGAAGTCCAGAGCGTAGATTTCACATATTACAGTTTTGACGGAAGTAATGTCAGAACTACGAAATGGATCCACATAATGCCCGCAGAGGACGGCACCTATCAATATTTTGTCCCGGGACCTGCAGGAGGACCGGCGCATGTTATCCCTTCCTTCAATATCTATATTAATTTCCTTGAGGAGCGGAACACTGATATCAGAATTGTGGAAGAAAACGATCCCGATCCCGTTCTCTGGCCCGGAGCTGAGAGAATGACCACAATGAATGGCGCCAATGATGATGTTGTTCTGTCCTTTATTGACCCTGTGGTCAAAGCGAAAAAGGGCGTTCAGACCCTGAATGTAAAACCCGTTATGAATGCAACTATCTTCGGCGGACTAGGGGTTGACGGTGCCAGTCCTTCCATTGAGAGTGAGAAAAAGCTGAAGACCGTTATCCTCAAGGAGGGCGCCACGCCGAAGCCCGGCAAAGCCGATATTCAGATCGAACAGAAGATGGCTGAATCCGAACCCTTCATCGTGGCAACAGGTGTAAATAACTACGAGGGAAGCATAGCCATGAGACAGCGCCATAACGGCGAGATCGGCTACGGCTACTTCAAGAACGACGACTTCTACTACATCTTCAACGTGGATGAATAAAGCCGGAAAACGAAATTATAAAAAGAAATTCAGAAAACTGGGAGAGGGTCATGAGACCCTCTCCTCTTTATTATTATCTGACCGTTCCTTATGACAGCGGCAGTACCACTGTTCCGGAGCAGTTTCCCTTTCCGCTGATAGTGACGGTACCGGATTCTGCATCAATGGAATCCGTATTGAAGTTTTCAGATTCTTACATCCGCTGAACGCATCCTTTTTCAAAACTGACGCATTTTCCATTTTAGCACAATCTTACCCGATATGCCATGTACTTAAAGAAATCCTTTTACCTCACCCTTTTTGCCACGACAATAAAGCGGCCGTTTTTTTTCTGATAGCTGCAGGTGGAAAGGGTGAGGAGCTCTTCCCCCCACTGTGCATCCACCCCTGTATCATAGAGAAATGAATTTTTCACGTTTTCAATAAAATAGTCGTAGTCTTCCTTATAGGTGAGATCCGTATAGTAATAATATCGGAATTTCCCGTTTTGCATGTCGCTGTCTTTTTCTGTCCTGTAGACATCTATATCTCCAAGATCCGTATCTAAATGCATATCCGCCAGGGTAAGGACGGGCGGCGCCTCCGGTTTAGTCTCTTCTGAAGGCCTGGTCTCTTCTGAGGGCTCTTCCCCTTCGGCCCCTTCTTTGGCGGGTTTCTCCTCTTTAGCCTCCTCCTCGATCTTTTCTATGGCCTCCTTTTCAACTTCCCTGTCCCGTGAAGCCCTGTCCTCGTCGGTCTCCAGCTCCTCCTCCTCTATGCTGGTATAAAATGCACCTAAAAGCTCATATTCCCTTTCCTCATAAAGGGTGTCGAATTTTATCCTGCTATGGCTCTCACCGTATGCCTTATCCTTATATTTTGTAAGTGAACCGAAAAGGGTTCCGTCTTTCATGTTATGTCCGTAGATCAGGGTATTATTGTAGCCCTCCCGCCAGATTACCGCGATAAAGAGGGTGCCGCCATTATTATCACTGCCGTCAAGGCCCCGGTGGATAAAATAGTTCTGGCTTTTTGGAGTATATACCACAGGAGCGTTGAGCTTTGATCCCTCTATTTCCAGCCATCCTGCCACATAAGGGTTGATCTTCAGAATATCAGTGTACTTTTCAAGAGGTTCTCTCAGCTCTTCTTCAACAGCGTCACTATCCTCCGGCAGAGCGGCATCCCCGTTATCCATCTGCAGATCGGCACCGGCGCTATTATCCGCCGGGCTGGAAGCAGCGTTACCTTCAGCAGCAGTCTCCGCAGTATGGGCAGTCTCCTCAGCAGCGACAGCCTCCCCGGTGTTGGCTGTCCCCGAAACAGCGGCAGCTCCCGGGGCGGTATCACCGGCAGAATCATTTTCAGTCTCTGTCCCGGTATCATACACGGTCCCATCACCCTGCCCCCCGGAAGCAGTGATGGCCTTAAAGCTTTTTACCACCATGGCAGCTGACAGTATGAACAATATGACTAATGATAATACCAGAAATTTCTTCATAACAGAAAACCCGCATTCGGAGAACAACGCCCCGAATATTTAAGGAACTGTTACTTGCAACAGGTCCTAAGCACACAACAGCAGCAGCACAAAGAAAACACAGCTGTAGGGAGTGGTAATAAAACCATTCTCGAAAAACGAAGCAAATAACAGGGTACAGAGCCCCGCAAAGGACAGCCTCTTATCCGGACAGTATATAAGATCCCTGGAAAACAGCCCGGACAATCCCTTTATCAGGAGGAAGAAAACTGCCGCAAATACTATGATCCCGTGAACCACAAGGATGTCAAAGAGCCCGTTATGTACCTCAAACATGAAAAAGTTCTTCATCTCATAAGAGGAACCGATGCCGGTCAGGGGATGGGAAAAGAACTGCTGCCATAATTCTCCCCAGATAAGCTCTCTTCCTGAGAGCAGATCCTTATAGAGAAGCCTCCCGTTCCATCCCGTCTTTCCCAGCATGGAATAAGCCCAGGTAAAGATCAGGCTTCCCGCGGTAAAGAAGAGAATGCATATATTGTACCTCGGCCTGCTTTTCATTATAAAAGGCACGAGACAGTAAACGGCAGCAAAGACCAGCATGGAAAGGGCCGCGGACCTGGCCTGGTAACATATTGCAAGGAGTATGGAGGTCACAAAAAACAGAGGCTGTACATATTTCAGATACTCCATGCTGAGGTCGTTTTTCACATATTCCATCAGGATCTCGCCAAAGATCATCAAAATTATGAACATCAGCCCGACCATATTAAAGCCGTAATCCCAGCGTATCACCGGATACCAAAGGAGCATCAGCACAGATCCAAAAAAGGCTATGGCCCTCTTTATCCGGTCTCCTGTTCTGAATCCCCGTATTATAATGACCATCATGAGAACGAGGTCAAATACCGTCAGCATTGCACCCTTTCCGGATTGGATAAGGAACAGATTTAAGGGCGTAATGATAAGAGCAATAAGCCCTGCAGCTGTTACCGCATCCTTTTTCAGCATATTATCCCTGTCATTTTTCAGCATGAAAATAAAGATCAAAGACAGGCCGGCAAACATGATAAGTGTCCCCAGGGGTGAGATGATATCGTAAACCCTGCGGACGATAAAGGACTCCGCCATAAAAAACACAAAAAGTATCAGCGGGATATATTCGGTTTTGCTGATTTCTTCATTTCTCATTATCTGCACCCGGCTGCGGCTTCACGTGCTTACTGTCATTGTGGCTTTTCAGAATAGTCATTTTCAAGGCGTCTGAAACTATCTCCTTTACCTCCCTGAAATAGATGGCAATAAGTATCACAACGATAGCAGCGTTCCAGAAAAAATAGTTTTTCATATTGAAAATTATGAGAAGGGATTCGAATACCAGAAGCGTATAAGCTATCAGATCCCTCAACAGGTACACTTCCAGCTTCACATGCCTGCGGACGAAAATGAACGCCAGTAAAAACATGATGAAATAAGATACAAAGGTGGCGCAGGCCGCCCCGAAGGATCCAAATTCCCCTATCAGGATATAGTTTAACACAATATTGAACACTGCACCCACACCGGTTGCTATGCCCATGCTGCGGCCGTCCTTGAAAGCCAGGGCAATGGAGCCTAAGAACCCTTCCAGGGCACCGAAGATCACGGAGATCAGCAGGGGAGGCACCAGCACCCAGGCCTCAAAAAAGCCCTTACGGAACATAAGACGCGCCCCCACCTTAAGGAACAGTATTATTCCCGCACAGATAGTGACGAGAAGCGCCTGGTAGATCCTGTACATTCTGGAAAAGAATTCGTCCCTGTCATCCCCTTTATATTCTTTGACCGCTGACATCTGCCAGGCCATGGCAAATATCCTCTGTACCGTGGCCAGGATCGCCGGTATCTTATAGGCAGCTCCGTACAGCCCGTTCTGGAAGCTGCCCAGCATGAAAAGGATAAAATATCTGTCGATGGCATTATTTATCCAGCTGGCTGTGGAATAGAGTAAAAGGCTGATGCCGTATCTGTCCATCTCCCGGTCAAGCTTTTTATTCTGTACACTGTTTTTTATCCTTTGAACCCCGTCGATAAGCAGGAACATGATAAGGGCCGAGCCTGAAAAAGCAAGGATCTGGGCAAACAGATAGCCGTAAATCCCCATTCTGAAACCAAGAAGAAATATGAGATTTGAAGCAATGACCAGCATAGTGCAGGATACGCTCCCGCAGATCATCTTCTTTACCTCTTCGGTTCCCTGGCAGTAAAGGAGCATGTATTCGTAAAACACATCTGCGGTATACAAAACAATGAATAAAAGAAAGAACCTGATATGTACCGGATACAGCGCGGAAAGTACAAAAGAGATGACAGTAACCGGGATAACGGAGAATGCCGCTTTTTTCAGGCCGTGACAGAGTATCTCATTTCTGTCATCAGTGTGTTCAAGTCCAAATCTCAATGCCGCCTCCCCGGCATTCATGGAAAGAAAGGGAACAAGAAGGAGCAGTGAGGACTGCATCACATCGGCGACACCGTATTCACTCTCCGTAAGTATTGATGTATAAAAGGGGACAAGCAAAAAAACCAACAGCTTTGACACAAAGCTGCTGATGGAAAAAAGCGCCATATTCTTAAAAAGGTAAGCGGTCTTTCCGGTTTTTTTCATGCTTTATTCCCTTTGCGCTTTTTTGGGAGAGCCAGTATCCGGATCATCAAAGATCGTGAGCAAAAGAAACAGTAAAACAGGAGAATAGTCAGCCCACATGAGATCCATATCTATAAAAGACTCGATAAATATTGCAAACAGAGCCGACATGGCGCAAAGCTTTTTTCTGTTCCCGGCAGCTATGTTTTTCCCTGCATCTATACAGTTTCCGGCCTTTGCCAGAGTGTTCCAGATCAGTGTGACGGCCCCGGCGAAAACAATGAGGCCGTGGACAGCCAGAATATCGTACATGGCATTATGGATATTATACTCAAAAAATGACTTTAATTTCCTGCCTGAGCCAATTCCGGTAAATATCTGGTGTCTCAATATATCCCATATCTCAAGCCAGATCTGTTCCCTGCCGGAAAAGATGTTCTTGTAGAAAAACGGCAGCTTCATATTATATCCGGTTAAGCCAAGCAGCACATAGGAGCCTACAAAAAGCAGGGAGCCTATGGTTGAAAAGAGTATAAGTGCGTAATAGATCCTTTTTTTCTTCCACCAGGAAGAGGGAAAAATATAGTAAAAAAAGATAAAGAGCGCCAGGGCAAAAAAGGCGCCCCGGGCCAGATGCCAGAAAACAAGGGTTATCACCCTTACAAAGGAAATGACCAGAAAGAAACCGTAAATCTCCTTTTTCGCCGCTATTTCCTGAAGCAGCACAAAAGCCGCGAAGAAGGTGAAGACCGTAACCGTGGCTCCTGTATTGGCGTTATAGGAATAGGCCCTGTCATATAAAAACCATGAAATGAACATGACAAGGAAAAAGACCTCCAGCATCCTTTTCTGAGCGGACTTAAGCTTTATCTCCGGGGCAAGATACAGGATCATGAGAAAATCCGCTATTATAAGGATACATCCCTTGCGGGAGCCGATGATGAAAAGATTTATGACTGCTATCAGAAGAGTTCCCCCAAGGAGGAACAGCATCTTATCCCTTTGTCTTATCTTTTCCCTTATATCGATATTTGCGATAAAAAGAAGCAGAAGACAGACAAAAATAATAAGGGAATTGTAGATCTCCGTAACATGATAAAAAAACGCAAAGGTCCAGGTTCCCGCATAAAACACCATCATGGCGATAAGCGCCGTGTAGTTTAGTATATTCTTTATTTTTCCAGCTCTTCCAGTATCCGGCAAAGCTCTTTAGCCCTCTTTTCCCAGCCTGTTTTTTCCCTGTCAAGGGAATTTAACAGCCGGTCATTATTTCCATTTTCAAGTAAACTCTTTATTTTCCGCGCTATCTCTTTAATATCTTCCGGATCGTTGATGACATCCCCGTCCCCGGTATCCTTAAAAAGCTCCAGCACACCACATTCACGGGATACTATTATATCACAGCCTGAGAGAAGTGCCTCCACCGGAGCAAGGCCAAAGGTCTCAAAAATACTGTTCTGTATAAAAATGCGGGAACTGCGGTACAGTGCCTTCATATCCTCCGGTTTTAATATACCGTGATCCCGGACAAAATCAAAGGAATCTATGATCTCACTGTGGGCTCCCTTATCCCCGGCCACATGGAGGATGATATCAAGCCCCTCCCTTTCCCGTAAGAGCTTTACCGCCTCACAGATACGGTTTATCCTCTTCCGGGGCATGCCGCCTCCCACAGATAAAATGTTATAACCCCGGTCTTCCGGCCCGCTGCCCGGGACACCGGTCTTATGAAATCCGGAAAATCCGCCCCAGTCCACACCGTTTGTCACATGGCCAATCTTCCCGGCATACATCGGATAGTTTTCTTTGAGCCATTTCTCAAAAACCTCTGACACAGCAAGGATCCTGTCGGAAAGCTCCATCATCTGCCTTTCGTCAGAAGCCATTCTCTCATCCGGAACAAGATTTATCCTGTTCTCATACTCCACCGCTCCATGCATTATGTAAACCGAAGGCACTCCGGTTTTCCCTGCATATTTCATTCCAAGAATGTTCTGCCTTGAATGGCCGGAAAAGACCACCGCGTCGGAGCATCTGATCTTTCGTATTATTTCCAAAGCCCGGGGGAGCTTTCCCCTTCTCCTCTGATACAGTGTATTTGAAGGCATGGCCCTGAGAAGGGCGTCCGTTGCGTTGGCCGGACCCGTGCCGCTCACATGGTCTCCCACCAGAAAATACCTCTTTTCTGAGAGATATTCCCTCTTTCCCCCTGCCATGGCGGAAAGGGCTTTTATAAAGCCTGTGGTTTCCCTGTAGAGGCCCCTCTTTCTCACTGCAAATTGCAGACAGAGCAGCGGATACATTAAGGGTGACATCCTGTAATAGCCTGCCCCCCTGTTAATAAAAAACTCCTCTGTATAACCTGTAAACCATGTGGATTCATTTTCAATGGTGGAGGCTATCTTTTCAGGTATATACTTAACCTTAAGCCCCTTTTTTATTGCGTCAAAGAGAAATATATTCTCCTCTCCCATTTTATATTTTGCACCGGCTCCGAAAAGCTCATCCATTTTAAGAGCGGCTTTTTTTACGGAGGACAGCCGGAAAGCGATCTCCGGTGAAAAGATCTTCATGGAGTGAGCCAGGTCAAGCCTGCGCTCCTTCTTAAATACCGGCACCCTTCTTTCCGGCCTCTCAATAAAAAATACCAGGATATCCGCCTCCGGATCCCTGTCAAAAGCATCTCCTATGATCTCTGCGTAATCATCCCGGTAAAGAATATCATTATCACAGAAGATACAATACTTCGCATTGAGGGAATATGCCTCCCTTATTGCCATGTTCCGGCTTTTTGACAGTCCCCTTTCCCTTGTCTTTATAAATAGACAGTCCTCTTTCCCCAAATACTCTCTTCCCTCGCTGTCACACTGGTCGATCACAATGGATGGACCGGTTATATTCAGTTTCTTTAGTATTGCTGCGTCATCAAGACCCATGGCGGAAAGAAGGACAGTCACAGAAGCCATCAGATCCTCCTCATTACCGCATGGAAAGCGTAGAACATAAAGCACCAGGCGCTCCTTAAGAGGCTTAGGTGCTCCACATTCCTGTAGAGATTCCATATCCTTTTAATTGCTGTGATCTTATTGGAGGAAAGGGTACCGCCGCTCCTCCTGTACAGGGTCAGCGGCCGGTTTAAGCCCCAGGCGGGTATCCCCGACCTCATGACCTTCCACCAGCATGCAGTATCCTCACTCGGCACATCCGGCATATACATAAGATCCCGGGACAGCTTTTCGCTGTCAAACATAACAGTGCTGGTAAATATGGTCGTGTTCTTCAGCGCAGAACGGTATTCCATGTGGAAAGGCACCTGTACTATCTTGTCTATGGAAACCCCGTTGTCATCGGCAAATTCATATCCTGTAAAGGTAAACTCTGCGCCTATCTTTTCCTGAAAGACAATCTGCTCCTTAAGCTTTTCCGGCTCCCACATATCGTCTGCGTCAAGAAACGCTATGTAACGCCGTGTCGCCGCATCTATCCCTGTATTTCTGGCATTGGCGGCACCCCTCTTTTCGCCTGCGTCAAGAAGCTTTATCTCCTGAGTTCCCTTCTTTCCCTTCCTCTGGTCAATAAAATCCCTGATTATATTCACGCTGTCGTCTTCAGAATGGTCATTCACAAGGATCATTTCCCAGTCGGTGTATTCCTGGGAGACAACGGACATCATCGTGTCGAATATGAACTTTCCGGCATTATGCACCGGTATAATGACTGAAACCCCGGTCTTCAACTTTACGTCTCCTCTCCGTCCTCTTCTTTATCCTCATTTCCAGGAACCGTACCTTCAACACCTTCTGCTTCTCCGGCGGTAATATGGCTTTCAGCCCCCTCCGTACTCTCCTTCATGAACAGAATCTTCAGGGTGAGCAGCATGAGCTTTATATCAAGCCAGATGGAATACTTCTCTATATAATATAGATCGAATTTCAGCTTGTCATAGGGCAGGGTATTATACTTTCCATAAAGCTGGGCATAGCCTGTTATTCCGGCCCTGACCTTCATACGGTATGAAAACTCGGGCATGATCTTCTTAAACTTTTCGATAAACTCCGGTCTTTCGGGTCTCGGCCCCACAAAGGACATGTCTCCCGTGAGTACATTAAAGAGCTGGGGCAGCTCGTCTATTCTGCACTTCCTGATAAAACGGCCTATGGGGGTGATCCTGGGGTCGTTTTCGGTGGCAAGGACAGCCACGCCTTTCTTTTCAGCATTGACTATCATGCTCCTGAACTTTATGATCTTAAATTCCCTGGCATTTTTAGTACACCGTATCTGTTTATAAAACACCGGACCTCTGTCATAGAGCTTTATAATCACGGCAGTGATAAGCATAATGGGGCTGGTCAGGATAATCAGCAGGAGCGACAATATTATGTCGACCGTTCTTTTTATTATCCTCTCCTCATATTCCAGGGGATTTCCCTCTGTCAACAGAAGCGGTGTATCAAAGAAATGTACCGGAGAGGAGCCGTTTAAGATGATGTCGGAGATCTTGGGCATCACGTAGATCCTCTTTGAGGTCTCATAACAGTATTTAAATATCCTGTTCCTCTGTTTCGCAGGAATATCCCAGAGCATGACCGTATTATATCTGTTTATGGCGGTCTTCAGCTCTTCTTCCCCCACATCAGCCCATACGGTTTCCAGCACATTGAACTGATCCTTTCTTTCCACAAGCTTCTTCTTAAAGCCCTCTATGGAGCTGCCGCTGTAAACAAGAAGCACGTCATAGGGTCTGAATTTCTTTGAGTACAGGTTTCCGAAAACCGATATCCATATAAAGGACAGCGACACCTGAACTGCAAAGACAATGATAAGCGGGACCGCATTTGGAAATTTATAGGACAGCAGCATTACAATGAAATAGAAAAAAACATCTGATAATATACATGTAAAGAGGAAGGAAAACATAACCTCCCCGACTTTACGTACCCCCACCAGAAGCCCGCCGAAGACCTGTCCGAGGAACAAAAAGACACCTATATAGAGGGTCATTACAAAGATATGCCCTCTGAGATACAGCTGGGTCCTGAATTCCAGGTTATAGATCCTGTTTAAAATATAAAGGATCATCCCCGAATCAAAAAGGATCATGACTGAACATATGCAGAGCATGTACAGACGCCTCAGTGCGTCCGATGACCGTAAATTCCTCATTCTACCTTTTGCCCATAAGGGTTAGCAGCACTGCGCCCGGTATGCCGGGAATGGAAAGAAAGAGCGGAATGGAATACTTTTTCCTTATTTCCGGTGACGCCACCGGATAAAACCTCAGGTAGTGGCTTAAATATTTAAGCTTCAGCAGGGAAAACCCGGTGAGACGCACCTTGCTTACATAATAGATATACCAGCCGTTGGGGTTCTTTTCCCTGAGCTCCGCTGCCCTGTCCGTAAGCCCGTTTTCTGTCAGGACACAGACTGTCAGTACCTTATTCATGACGGAGAGCTTATACTCCCTGTCTATCTCATCATAAACTACATCTTCCGGAACATATTTTTCTCCGGGAATCTCCGGAAAGAGATGTTCCTTTAACACCTCAGTCCTGTAGACAAGGGTGGTCTCCCCCTTAAAGCCTTTCCTGTAGAGACCGGAAAGGGTATCCGTCTCTGTTTCCGGGAGGCTGCAACCATACAGGGGTTTATCTTCACTCTCGCCCTTGTTCGCCACAATTCCGGCTATTCTATCATCCCGGGATACTTTATCCCACCGTTTCAATATATCAGAAACAGCATCCTTTGTAAAACAGTCATCGGAATCCAGACATACAAAAAGTCCGGTATTTGTATTCATGACTCCGGTATTATGAGCCCTCATCTTCCCGCCGTTTTCCCGGCGGATTATCCTCATATTGAGCTTTCCTTCACTCTCAAAGCCCTTAAGCACATTAAAGCTGTTATCCGTGGAACCGTCATCCACCGCAAGCCATTCAAAATCCTTATCAGTCTGGTCTAAAAGGCTCTGATAGAGCTTTGGCAGCATGTCTTCCCTGTTATATACGGGAGTGAATACCGTTAGACTGCTCAAAACTGTTCCTCCCATATAGCGCTGTAGTCTGCAAAATCAAGGTACACAGGTTCTTTAAGATCATATTTGAATATTATCCTTCCGCCGGTGGTGCCCACTGAGTCAAGGCCCGTGTCCACCAGGTATCTGATCACGGGCGAGTTCTTTTCCACCACCACGAACTGGGTGTTGGTCTTATCCAAGGCCTCGCGGAAGCTGTCCTTATCTATCTCCTCGTGTTTTGCCACCACAGATAAGAGCCTGTTCACGTATTCGTTCTTTTCAGCGGTAAGCTCATCCTCAAAAGCATCTCCCAGGAAGTCGAGATACTGTGTCCTGTTGCAGGCAAGAAGGATAGAAGCATCGTACTGCCTTATCTCCATCTGCATGTCCCTGTCCATAATGGCCACGGGATACTTCATATCCGTATTCTTCCTGATCATCTTGGATACCGACATGACCTCATCCGGGATCTTGTAGACATTCTGCTTTGGGATATATCCTTTTGCATAGGTGAAGCTCCCAAGCCCCATAAGGATCAGCAATACTCCCGCAAAGGAGACTATCATCCTGCCCCTGCTCTTTTCATCCCGTGTTATGTAAACCGTCGCTGCTGCGGGAAGCAGGGCATATACCGGAGTTATCCAGAGAAATCTGTAATACTCCTTATTTATATCAAAGATCCTGTTTATGAATATGGGAAAAACCGGATTATAGACAGTAAATAAAAGGACTATGGAGGGAAAGAGAAAGATCCTCTTCCATTCATCTCCTCCCTTTACAACAATAAAAATAAGCACAAGAAGATAGAGCAGCATAAATAATGAACTGCCGTTATACAGCCCTATGCACTTAGAAAGATACAGGAGGCCGTCTCCCGTTACCGATAGATCCTGCATTTCCTGTCAATAAACTCCTTTCAGCAATCCACGATCTTCCGTTTTTTAGAGTATCAGATCCTCACCTGCCCTTGTTGAAAGTCCTTTCTTTACCGGGGCATGGTGTAAAGCACAAAATAACCTTTCACGTAAAGCACGTATATCAGGACCGAAAGTATGCATGGCAGAACCACTGCCGCGCTTTTAAATATTATCCGGATATCTTTTTTTATAATAAGGAGCGGCGGTACAAAAATAAGGAGAGCCGCCGGAAACAGCATACTGGAGCTGTTTGACAGTACTATGGAGCCTATGGACATGAGTAAGAGCAGCAGCCATAAAAATATGTCCTTATGATTTTTCAGGAGTTTTATGTAAACCAGAAAGATCAGGGGCAGCACCACCGAACCCAGGATGGTCTTCCCTTCATAGGTCCTTGTAACAAAAAAGTCAGCATAGGTGTATATAGTGCTGTAAAAAAAGCAGATGAACATGGCAAAGAACATAAATATACCTGTCTTAGTGAGATCTTCGCCAAATAAGGCCCTGCCCAGTCTGTACATGACCATTGCGTTCAAAACTATCACGACAGCTTCCATCACTGTTTTTGTCCAGATAAGAGGATGGAATCCGGTGAAATAACACATTACCGCGTCATTTACCGCATAATTCGCAAAGAAATACCGCATCTCAAAGTGATCCTGCCACATGCCGGTATATGGATCGTAGATATTTATACTGTCCGTAAACAAAGTTGTGTTTGCCGTCCCCACATAATAGGCGGCATCAAGGGTAAACTGGTAGCAGTTTATGATAATAACCGATGAAATTACAATAAGCAGGGCTGAAAAAATGGCAAACCCGGGGTTCCTCCGGAGAAAATCCACTGTTTCCCTGAAAAATGACATCCATATTTTATGATTGATAACCGTGGAAATGATGAACACAGCCACCATTATCCCGCCCCATATAAAGGAGAGCACATGCAGCGGCCTGTATAACAGGATTATGGGGATACATGCCGCCTCAAACAGGATATAGTACAGAAAAAAACCTGTGATAACAGAAAGGGTTCCCGAAAACCGGCGTTCCTTAAAACGTCCCGTTATCATGGAACCGAATACAAAAAAAGTGATGATGTTAAATAATACCGCAAATATACATTCCAGGTTTGTAAGCATCTCAGCCGTCCCCGGGTACAGGCTCCATGGTGTTGATCCTGTACTCCATGTCCTGTACGCTCCTGTACAGGGTATTTATCTTATTATTCAGGGTAATCATTGAAATGATGAGGAACACTGTCACAAGGATAAAAACTATATACCCTGCAACTATGATCCTCCACCTGTTCTTATTATTCAAAATATCGTCCTCTTCTGATATTTCTGCTGATGTTTCCTTTGACGTGTCCGGTATTTCAGTCCCGCTGGTCATCTGTGTCTTTTTCCCGTACCCGTCACCGGTTCCTCTGTCAAAAGCCGGAAGCACCCTGTCTAAGAGGTCGCCGATCCTTCCCGACATTAACAGCATCACCGCTCCCGCCGCAAAAGATAAGATCCTTATGATCACAGTTTCAAGTCCTCTTTATTCTGGGAAAGGAACCATTCATATTCTCTCTTTATTCCCTCCCGGAGATCCACCTTTTCCTTCCAGCCTATGCTATGGAGCTTTGACACATCACAGAGCTTTCTGGGAGTGCCGTTTGGCATATCGGTATTCCACCTGATCCCGCCTTCAAACCCGACTATCTCCCTCACCATCTCCGCTAAAGCCTTTATTGTTATCTCTTTCCCGGTGCCGATGTTCACATGCTCTTCACCGCTGTAGTTTTCCAGGAGATAGACACAGGCATCCGCCATATCGTCCACATAGAGGAATTCCCTTAATGGGGAGCCGTCTCCCCAGAGCTCCGCATATTCAGCTCCCGACATCTTAGCATCATGGAATTTCCTTATGATGGCGGGAAGCACATGGCTGTTCTCCAGGTCAAAATTGTCATTTGGTCCGTAGAGATTTGTAGGCATACAGCTTATAAAATCATCTCCGTACTGCCTCTTGAAAAACCTGCACATCTCCATCCCTGATATCTTTGCCACCGCATAGGCTTCATTGGTCTCCTCCAGGGGTCCCGTGAGAAGCGCACTCTCCTTAATGGGCTGAGGCGCCATTTTGGGATAAATACAGGTGCTGCCCAGGAATAACAGCTTTTTTACCTTGTAATCATGGGCTGCCTTTATCACATTGCACTGTATCATGGAATTGATATATATGAAATCCGCAGGATAGGTGCGGTTGGCATTGATACCTCCCACATGGGCCGCTGACAGCACCACATACTCCGGTTTTTCCGCATCAAAAAAGCTCCTGACCTCTGCCTGCTCCGTGAGATCCAGCTCACTGTGTGTCCTTACAATGATATTTTCATAGCCTTTGGAATTAAGGCTCCTTACTATGGCGGAGCCCACAAGCCCCCTGTGTCCTGCTACAAAGATCTTTGCGTTTTTGTCCATCAAGGCTTAATACCCCTCTTCCTTTAAATATGTCTCTATGGCGTCCTCCCAATGGGCGAACATGAAATCTCCCGTAAGACGGAACATATAATTATCCAATATGGAATATGCCGGTCTGTCAGTGCTTAAGGGATTCATTTTTTTGTATTCTTCAGTGGTGACACGGTTTACCCTGGTGTCCTTTCCGGCGCACTTAAATATCTTTTCCGCAAAATCCGCCCAGCTGCAGTCTCCCTCACAGGTGCCGTGGAACAGCCCGTAATTCTCAGTGGGGAGGAGATAGTGCAGAGCCTTTGCAAGCTCCTTTGTGCTGGTGGGATTTCCTACCTGGTCGCATACCACGCTGACCTCATCATGGTTTTCGGAAAGCTTCAGCATGGTGCGGACAAAGTTCTTTCCGTCCCCGTACAGCCATGCTGTACGAACTATAAAATACCGGTTCGCAAAAGCCTTTACAAACTTTTCACCCTGCAGCTTTGTCCTGCCGTAGGTACTTACCGGCCCGGTTTTATCAAATTCGGTATAGGGTCTGTCACTGTTTCCGCTGAACACATAGTCAGTGGATATATGTAAAAGCTTTGCCCCTGTCTCCCTTGAAGCTATGGCAAGATTCCTGGATCCTATGGCATTTATTTTATAGGACATATCCACATCCTTTTCCTGGGCATCCACCGCAGTATAGGCTGCGCAGTTTATGATGGCACAGGGCTTTATCTCCCGTGCGGTCTCCAATACCTTATCCACATCCGTGATATCCAGGGGATGGATACCTTCACCCTCAAAGACGTCCGTATTATAGATCTCGTATTCTGTTCCGGAGAGCTCCTTATTCATTGCCCTCCCAAGCTGTCCGTTTGATCCCGTAAGCAGTATTTTCTTCAACTTAAGAACACCTCCCTGACTGAATAATTCTATCACCTGAACCGTATTATTTCAAACCGTTGCTGTTTCATACATTTTCTTAGTTTCAGCACCTTTTATTTTATTGGCTGCCAAAAGAAAAACAAACAGGTAAACCGTAAAATATATTGGAAAATAATACTTGAAATATGAGGCCGGAGCCAGTACAAACACTATGACATAGTGGCAGACGAGACCGGCGGACATGAAAAAGAAAAAGGCGTTTTTCCTTATCAACGACAGCAAAATGAGCACCAGTAAAAGGACACAGGGAATGTAGAGATTGTAAAATCCTGCCTTTAATGCACTGAACAACAGTTTTAAAATGCCTTTTATACCGCCTTCGTCTGTTCCGATCTTATAGGGAAGGGCCGCATAGTTAAAGGCTCCCATCCTGGTACGGAGGAAAACCTCGGGGTTATTCTTAAATATATTCATACATCCTGAAGTATAGGCACTGTAATCCTCAGGAGTAACATCCTCTTTTACTCCGGTGTATCCCGGATAATAAAGAATCAGCACATCCTCATAATTTATATTCCCAAGATCCTCATTTATCCTGTCAACTGTATCAAGATCCAGATATCTTCCCACCTTTTCAAGATCTTCCGCATTCTTCTGTCTGTCCAGGCCATTCCGCATCATATTTGTGATGGTATAGGCGTAAAAAGGCGCCATCCTGTTATTTGCCTTATCCCCCATTCTGCCGGGTATCACTCCGTTCTGGGGTATGGATATGAGATATTGCAGCAGGAAAAAACACAGGATCAATACTCCGGCCCTTCGCACATTCCTGAACTGCGGATATACAACTGCCATCACTATGGGAAAAAGCCCTGCGAGGTATATACCTTCAGTCCTCCACTGGGTGAGAAGTGCCGCAAGAAGCATCATCCAAAAAACGGCCGGCATCGCTATCTCTTTCTGTTCAAGCATATCAAAAAAGAGCTTTACATACATAAACGCATATAAGAGGAAATACACAGGGATCCTGTGAGCGGAGGTGGTATAGGCCAGAACCGGAAAGAAGAAAAATGGTATATAGGCTATGAGCCCTGTTTTCGGTCCGAAATGTGAAACCGAGCGTTTTACCGTATAACCGCAGACAAACAGCTGTATCAGGACCTTTATGACAATGGGTCCTGCCCACGCGGGGATCAGCATCAGGGAAATGATATAATACCAGGTGGTAAGATATGAAAACCAGGTATATTCAGACAGTTTTACCGCTTCTTCAAAGATCAGCCTTTCGTCGTTTGATAAAAATCCCTGGGGCAGTTTGAAAATAAGCACAAAAATTAGGGGGATAAAATAAATCCCCGCATATTTAAGGATCTTACATGTATCTCCGGTATTCTCCAGAACAGCCCTGTTGAGAAAAAAAAGCAGGACAAGAAGAATAACCCTGCAGCAGATGTAAGTCATCCGGCTGCTTTCCTGCGAAAATTCAAAAAAGCCGGGATCCGTAAAAAACGTGATTCCCCATATGAGAAGTGCCGGAAGGAAAGATTTTAACTTCATTCACCCAGCCCGTTTTCTATGGCGGTGATGAGAGCTTTCAATGCCTCCTCTTCATCCTCGCCTTCGCACATCAGCTCAATCTCATCCCCGCTTTTCACACAGGCTCCAAGAACACTGAGCACGCTCTTTGCATTCGCTGTGTTCTCCCTGAACCTGAATGTTATGAGGGATTTAAACTCCATGGCCTCCTTGCACAGAATTCCTGCCGGACGGAGATGAAGTCCGGTTGGGTTTTTTATAACGATTTTCTGACTGACCATTTCAGTTCCTCCAGCCAATACTATTCATGATATGAACTGCTCAGTAACTATTCAGAACCCCCCTGTGATATAACCATTTTTTCAGCGAAAACTTGTTTTCGACTGAAAAAATGGCTATATCACAGGGCGGTAACGAATAGTTATACTGCTCACAGCTTTTCAAAGCACCGTTCCCCTTAAGAAGCCGGTACACTAGCAAATTATACCATAAACCATCGGCAAACACAAGATTTTGTATACAATTATAAATAGCTGTTGTTATCATTCAATCCCGGGCCCCGCACTCCGCTGCCTGGCTACGGGAAATAACCAAGGCATTTTGGCTATTCGTTTTCTTCGTTTTCCACGTTTCCGCCCTCTTCACCTGCGGTTTCGACTTCTGCGGGGTTTGCTTCCACTTCGCCCTCTTCATGGATTTCTGCACTATCACCGCTTATCTGCAGCAGCACATGGGCAACGGCAGTATCCTGGGTAAGGCCCTGTGGCAGGGCAAGAACAACCTGTCCGGCATAGGACCCCGGTGTTACCGTCCCGTTTTCATTCAGAGCAATACCGCTGAGATCAAGAGTTCCAAGAATATTTGCCCCGTTTAGCAGACCAAGATCCGACTTAAGTCCCCGGACTGTCACGGCAACCATACTTGTAGTCATATCATTACCTATCACCATGCCCTCAGGCAGCCCTATGGGCGTGAGATTTGCGTACGGTATCTGTACTACTGTGGCGGAAGCCTCTACAACCTCCGCAGTTACGGTGATGATACCATCGCTTTGGGAGCTGTCCAGGTATACTCCGGAGGGCAGAAGCGAGCTTATATTCACTTCTTTTTCCACATTTCCAACCGCTCCGCTGATATCAAGCTCCGTGGAGGGAATTGTTATCGAAGAGATTTCTCCCAAAGCCTTGCTGTCTCCCGTTACATAGACCGAAGAGGGCTCTAAGGTCACGCTTCCGGTGGCCAGATATCCGGCTGCGGGAGTTCCGCTGTAGGAAGCATGCACAGGGATCTCCATAACCTTCCATATTTCGGCAGAAGCGGATACCTGTTCCATGGATTTCTCAAGCAAAGTGGTATCAACTTGTCTTCCCTCCTCATCCAGGAACTGCAGAGGCACTACTGTATGTATCTCGCTGGTCATCCCGGATACATTTATCCTTACCACTACCGACGAGATGGAATTTACTATGGTTTCCGGACCGGAGACCCTGACCACATTATTCTGTACGGAGGTGCTGCCTACGGCATACCCCTCCGGAACATTTCCTACTGTTTCCACCGTGATCCTGAACTGGGCATTCGCCAGATCCTCAATAAGGACATTCGCATATTCCTTGGCCGGATTTATGCCCTGTATCCTGTCCGAATATCTGGTTGACTTCACCACAATTGGTACCCGGGTTCCCTCCAGCTCAGTCATGTCTATGGAGGCTCTTATATTATCCCTGGATAGTTCTGACAATACAGATCTTTCCGCTTTTACGGTGACCGTCACTGTCCTGCTGGAATCCGCCAGTTCAAAAGCCTTCCCCTGGGTTTCCATTACATCCGCATTTTCGATGGTGATGGGGATCGATGTAAACGACAGAGTCATAACAGGATTTTCGATACTCACAACAAAGAGCCACAACAAAAAGGCCAGTCCCAATGATATGATCTTCAATCCCAGATTTCCCGTAAGCTTTTTAAGGAATGTGAAAATGGCGTCCATCATAATGCATCACCGCCTTTTCCCTTCCAGAAGAAAAGACCGTACTTTTCATCACTGGTTTTTTTCGTCTTGTTCTGCAGCTTTACAAGATGGGCTCTAAGCTCCTGAGGTTCCAGATTTCTGTACAGCATTCCTTCGTATGCCACTGAAACCCTGCCGCTTTCTTCAGATACGATTATAGTTAGTGAATCCGTGGCTTCTGAAATGCCCACACCCGCTCTGTGCCTTGTTCCCAATTCCTTTGAAAGCTCCATATTGTCAGATAACGGGAGATAGCAGGTGGCAGATGTGACCCGGTTGCCGCGTACAATGACAGCGCCGTCGTGAAGCGGCGTATTATGTTCAAAGATATTGATGAGCAGCTGGCTGGAAAGAAGGGAATCCAGTTCTATTCCCGTGCGCTCATATTCGGTAAGGGAATCCTGCTGTTCCATGACGATAAGGGCTCCGGTACGTACCTTGCCCATCTCATAGCAGGCTTTTATGATCTCATTTACAGTTCTGTCGGAAAAACGCTCATCAAAGCCCTGGGACATATTAAAGGACACAAAATCCGTAAGAATGTTCTTTCTGCCAAGTACATCCAGCGCTTTCCTGAGCTCGGGCTGGAAGATCACCACAAGAGCCATTATCGCCACATTCAGCGCATTACGGACTATCCAGATAATGGTATTCATCTGGAAAATGTATGCCAGGATAATAAAGACGGCAATAATGACTATTCCCCTGAGGAGTGACCAGGCTTTGGTGTTTTTTACCCATACCATCAGCTCATATATTAGAAACGTAATGATAAGGATTTCTATAAAGTCTGTGCCCACCATCATGGGGATAGAGTCAAAAGATATGTACTTTTGAATGAAATCAAGAATGGATGAAACGCCCGACATCACTCAGTTTTCCCTGTATACTATTTTTCCTCGTATCTATTCAGAACAGTTACCTATTCTCTTTTTCTTTTATGGCTCTTTGTGCCGCGGAAACGGGTCTTGATGTTCCCGGTGTCTTCTTTACAACCCGCTGCGGCACCTTTCTCGCCGGTTCTCTTTCCTCTCTCACAGCTGAAGGCGCCCGTCTCGCCAAATCTCTCTCTTCCCTTAAGGCCGAGGGTGTTTTCCTCATCGTTTCTCTCTCTTCCCTGAGGGCTGCAGATGTCTGTGTTTTCCTTGCCGGTTCCCTTTCTTCGTCATCATCTGCACCGGAGATCTTCTTGACCCTCTTCTCCGGAATGGAAATAGACATCTTCGGTACAGCTTTTACATAGTAATAATACTCATCATCCTGGAACTGAAGATACTCCGTCCTGGTGTAATCCACCGACAGAATGAAAAACTGCATCAGGAGAGCGAGTATCAGGGCAAGAATACAGCCAAGGAACAATCCCGTTACTGAAACCTCCAGATCATAGTGGAGCACGCCCCATAACATCACTGTGAGTTCCGTGACCGCTCCGGCACAGCATGCGATGGTCCAGCTGTATTTCACAGGCAGCTTATGCACCAGATAGACTATCAGGCATGACAGCCCAAGGGCTACTATCATCACACGCATATTCCTGTTTCCGGCTATACCGTCAATAACTGTCTTCAGCTCCCTGGAAAGCGCCTCTATATCCGTATCCTGCAGCATATTATTGTTTCCCTTGATATAAGTTATGGCATAATAGACTATAACTCCGCAGGCTATGGGAATAGCGGAAAAAACGGTTCCGATCAGTCCGAAGCATAAGGGTATCGCGTAGGGAAAACCAAGGGTACAGAGTACCGGTGTGATAAGTACTGCTATTCCGTCCCTGGGCGCAAAATGGAAGTACAGGAGAAAGAGCAGTGTAAACAGTACCAGAATAACACCGGCACATATCAGCGACAGTCTGTACAGATGGATAACTATAAATATGCCGGAAAACAAAACAATGGCATTCACCGGCAGAAATGCGTTCACAAGAGAGACTGCAAGCACAATAGTCGGGCTGTCCAGTCTCTCCATGTATCCTATGTTACGATTTATTACCGTATATGTAATTAATGCCAGAAAAAATCTTAAGACCGGTATAATAAACAGATCAAACCTGCCGTACAGCTCCTTAAGACGTTCCCTGAATAAAAGCAATTCCGTCATTTTGATTTTTTATCATACATAATGCTGAGGCGCTTCAGCGCTTTCTGATAGACCCTGGTGCTTTTCTTTGCCTTTGTATACCTGTAGGAATACACCAGAAAAGAGATCACCAGATAGATTCCCAGCACTATGACGTACTTTTGCAGCAGCTCCTTTCCATATGATACAAAATCCGTCTTGTAAAAATCGGAAAGAAATGATTCCATACCGCAGAAAATATATACCGCAGTCACCATGGCATATGCAACAGTAATAAAAACAGCCGAAAGCAGCATATGCAGTCCCACATAATCACTTCTGAAAAACTCGCATACCGGTATTGCTTTCTTTCCTTCATTTTCCTCAAATGAAGCCATACGCGTCATGAGGAAAAGACGTTCTTCATCAACCATAAGAGTAACCTTACCTGTTCCCTAAGAACCTCATCTTATTTCCTCCGGACTCTGGCTTTTTCTCAGGCTTTGGAGCTTCAGGCTTTCTGATGGCATCGCTTAGTCCCTTTGAAACCTCAGCCCTGCAGGTATCACAGTATTTTCCGGAGATAATGGGTTTGCCGCACTTTTCACAGGTAAGATCCGATCCATCCGCTGAAGTAAAAGTGAGTCTTTCTTCCCTGAGCCACTGACGGATCTGTCCAACCTCCACCTCACAGGCTTCAGCGGTTGACGCAACCGTAGCTCCCGGAGTGCTTGCTATATATTCCTTTACCTTCTGAAAATCCTCTTCAATCTTTTCCTGACACTGCGGGCAGATCGGGAGACCCGAAACATAATTAAAAATCCTTCCGCATTTTTTACAATTCCTTACATCCATATCCTGTCGATATCGCTCCTTTCGTTATTTTTCGCCCCTATTCAGACCCCTTCAGATTCTGAACAGTTACTATTTTTCACCCCTGTTATACGGGAGAACCGGAACACAGCGTGACAACATATATCTCCCGGACCCCAGCGGATCTCAAGATCTCCGCCATTTCATCCGCCGTGATCCCGGTTGTATATATATCATCTACTATGATCACTCTCGTCAATTTTACTATATTTCGGGATAATGTAAAAGCCCTTTTCAAATTTTTCCGTCTTTCTTCACGGTTAAGATTTTTCTGGGGCAGTGTGGCGCTTACTCTCCTTACAAGATCCTTTTCCACTTTTATCCCCAGGATCTTTCCCAGCCTTTCCGCAATAAGCTCCGCCTGATTAAAGCCTCTCATTTTATATCTTTCCTTATGGAGGGGCACTGGAATAAGAGCTTCAGCATTCAGGCTCTTTAATTCCTCTCCCAGATATCTGTATATACATTCGGCATAAAAGTCCGCATATTCCTGTCTCCCCTGGTATTTAAAGCGGAAAACCGACTGCTGCATAACGTCGTTGTAGATAAAGACCGAAAACGCCCTGTCAAAAGCATGCTTTACCTCTTTGCAGTCGGTACAGTATTCTTCCCTGCTGTATAGCATCCTGCCGCATTTTCTGCACCTGGGTTCCCTGACAAAAACAGGTTTTTTCTCACATCCGGAGCAGATAAGTGCTCCGCCGAAGGGAATTATCTCATCACAGACCGCACAGCGTCTGGGATAAATCGCATCCAGAAAAATGTTAAATAACGTACTTTTGTATTTCCCTGATAAAACCTGTGTATCTCTCCTGTTCATGTTTGTTTTCTTCCATCCTCTTTACGGTATTCCCGCTGCCGATAATGACAACACATTTTTTTGCCCTTGTGATACCGGTATATAGTAGATTGCTGTTCATAAGCTTATCCGGCCCGGAAAGGAGGGGCATTATCACTGCAGGATACTCACTTCCCTGGGATTTATGGATGGTTATGGCATATGCAAGCTCCAGATCCGCAAGATCCTTTGCCTCATAGCGTGCCTTTCTGCCGTCCTCGAACACAACGAAAAGGGATCTGTTCTCTGTATCTATACCTTCCACCGTCCCCATATCTCCGTTAAACACACCTCTGCCGCTTACCCTTAATACCTCTCCCGGAATAGTCATATCCCATTCCATCTGATAATTATTCCTGTTCTGCATAACCCTGTCGCCGGCGCGGATCACATGGTCACCCCGGTTCAGCTCTTTTTTATGGACAGATGGAGGATTAAGGGCTTCCTGCAGAACGCGGTTCAGGCTTTCCACTCCCAGTACTCCCTTTCTCATGGGAGTGAGCACCTGGATCTCATCGCTTGTCACCCCCACATAGGGAGGCAGCTTTTCCCGGACAAGATATACTATCCCCTGGGTAATCTCCCCCGGATCATTCCTGTTTAAGAAAAAGAAATCACTGCTCTTGTTATTAAGCTTCATTTCCCTGTTGTTCAGCAGGGCATGGGCATTCATGACTATGTCACTTTCCTCTGCCTGCCGGAATATTTTATTAAGGGACAGGCTCTTAAATCTTTCCGACAAAAGCAGATCTTTTAGCACGCTTCCCGGTCCCACCGAGGGGAGCTGGTGCTCGTCACCCACCATAATAAGCCTGGTGCCTGCCGGAACGGCTCTAAGAAGGGAGTTGAATAGAATTATGTCAACCATAGACATTTCATCTACTATCACTACATCAGTTTCCAGAGGGTTTTCTTTATTTCTTCCAAAACCCCTTACTTCCAGACCGGAAGGCAGATCTCCCGGGGTGCCGGAAACCTCCAGCAGCCTGTGAATGGTCTTCGCTTCCATCATTGCGGCTTCTGAGAGCCTTTTTGCGGCCCTTCCCGTGGGGGCTGCAAGGCTTACGTCCATGGCCTTTGAGAGAAAATACTTTAGCAATATACGTATAGTGGTGGTCTTTCCGGTCCCGGGTCCGCCGGTCATGATAAAGACCCCGTTTTCCGCAGCGGATATGACAGCTTCCCTCTGAACGGGATCCAGTTCCATATTCTCTGTCTCTTCCAGCTCCCTGATGTCCCTTTCCAGCTCTTTGCTGTCAGTTCCATAGCTTATATTCAACCCTTTTAAGAGGAAAGCACTCTCCTCCTCCATGAGATACAGATGTCTCAAATACACAAATCTCTCATTTCCAAAGGGCTTTATCACTATCTTTCGATCCATGACAAGGGGAGTTATGCTTTCCCTTACCTCATCCTCCTTTAATTCCAGAAGCTCTGCAGCACCTCTGATGAGGACATTTTCGGGAAGACAGGTATGCCCCTCTCCCATGGAGAGAAACAGACTGTGAATAATCCCCGCATCTATCCTGTCCCGGGAATGTCTTCCCACCCCGGATCTTAAGGCTATCTCATCCGCGGTTTTAAAACCCACACCCTGAATATCCTCGATAAGCCTGTAGGGATTTTCAGAAATGACATTATATACACCTTCCCCGTATTTCTCATATATCTTCAGGGCAAGATTGTTTCCGATACCCTGCTGCTGCAGGTAGATCATGGCCTTTCTTATACCGGCTTTTTCCTCAAAGCTTGCGGAGATATCCATGGCCTTGTTTAATGAAATGCCCTTTACCTCAGACAGCCGCTCAGGCTCCCTGCCCATGATCTCAAAGGTTTTATCACCGAATTTTTCAACGATACGAAGTGCCAGTGTCGGTCCGATGCCCTTTACCGCACCTGATGACAGGTATTTAAGGATCTGATCCTTACTATCCGGTTCCTCCACCGTAAACCCTGACACGGAGAACTGCTCCCCGTATCCCTTATGAAAGGTAAAATCCCCCTGTGCGGTTATGGTATCTCCTTCCGAAACATAACTCAAAAGACCGGTGAGGGTTATATTTCCCTCATCGGTTATGAGTTTTAATACTGTATATCCATTATCCGGGTTTCTGAAAATGATATGATCTATGATGCCTTTTACAGATATCAAGATTTATTCGCCTGCTTCCTTAACCGCCTCTGTATTAAGGATCGCCTGAACCTCACCGTCAGGTGCTTTCGCAGCTCCCTCGCCGGCTTCTTCCGCCATCTTTTTCTGAAGGGCTTCCTCGGCGGTGACGCCCTGGGAACGTTTCATCTGCTCATAGAGCTGTTTCGCAAATCCGATCTGACCGGTTTCCGAAGCGGAAGTGGCGATCTCCTTTGAATACTGATCCTGAAAATAATCCTTCATGGTATTCAGGTACACGGGACCGTCATTCTCTCCGGAAAGAGATGTGGTATTTTTCAGGGCCTGCTTAAAAATCTGTTCTACAAAGTACTCTTCGAACTGTTTACAGGCATCATAGAGTTCTTCGTCATCAGCATTTTTAAGATCCTTGTTTGTCAGGGAAGAATTCCTTGCATTTGTAAGGGCATTTGATGCCAGTTCGCTGGCATAATCCGTGCCAAATGATGAAAAATCCATATTATGTCAACCTCCGGTATGTCTGCTCCTGTGATCAATCGCAATCATCAGCTCTTAAGCTGATTCGCAAGCTGCATCATATCATCCGTGGTAGTTATTACCTTGGAATTCGATTCATATGCTCTCTGGGCAATGATCAGATTTACCATTTCTTCCGCGATCTGGACATTTGAGCCCTCCAGATAGCCTTGCACAATATTCGACTTGGTAACATTGTCGTTTGTAGCCTCATTCAGGGCATTTCCCGATGCAGCCGTTACGGAATAAAGGCTGTCACCGATCTTTTCAAGTCCCTTGGGGTTCTGGAACTGCCAGACGCCTATTGTAATATCAAGGGACTCCAGATTTCCGTCATCATCTGGATACAAAAGGGTTCCGTCGGTGTCGATCCTGATCTTGTCAGCTATATGGTCTCCGGTAATGGTGATGGGAGCCCCGTTTTCATTGAGAACCCTGAGACCGCTGGTAGTGGTAAGGGAAAGGCTGTTATTTGTATTGAGCGCGAATACAAAATCACCGTTTCTCGTATAATAGGTGTTTCCGTCTTCTCCCTGTATCCCGAAAAATCCGGTTCCCTGGGTGTTGCTCAAAGCCACTGCTGTGGGATTTTCGGATTCCAAAAGGGAGCCCTGGCTGAATTCAGAGGTGATGGAAGCATTCCTTACACCCAGACCAACCTGTGCACCTATGGGCTTATTCACGCCGTTTGCGGTGGTGGTCCTGGTCTGTATTGTCTGGTACAGGAGGGATTTGAACTCATTTACCTCCATTTTGTATCCTGTGGTATTAACGTTAGCCAGGTTATTCGCTATAGTGTCTACATTATTCTGCTGTGCCATCATACCTGTGGCTGCGGACCAGAGAGAACGTACCATATTATCAATCCTCCTTTACTCTGTGCCATATTACAGTTTTCCGAGATCATTTGCTGCTATCTGTAAGGTACGGTCCAATGTGGTAATAACCTTCTGATTTGATTCATACTGTCTCTGAATGGCTATCATGTTGACCATTTCCTCAACAGTATTTACATTGGACTGTTCCAGGTATCCTGAATAAAACCTGACATCCGCAGGTACAGGCGCTGCGCCTGCCACCGGCTGCCAGAGATTTTCCCCGTAATGCTCCAGATAATTGTAATCTTCAAAATCCACGGCTCCGAGATTTGCCACATAAACATCATTCTGATATATCTCACCCATTATGTTTATGGATGCTGATGCATTGGGATCCATCACTATGTGGTGCCCATCCTCATCAAGAACAAAATCCCCATCTTTGGTCACCAGCTCACCCTTGGTATTCAGGGTAAAGGAACCGTCTCTCGTATATTTAACAGCAGTCTCGCCTGCCTTATTCGTAAACTCTATCGGAAAGAACCCGCTTCCTGACAATGCCACATCAAAGGTATTCTTTGTCTCGTGGTAGGAGCCCTCATCCCAGTTTGTATAATTCTCACCGATCCTCACGCCGGGATTGGTTGCACCCATCCTCTTGGTCAGATAGTACTCGGACTTATCCTTGATCTCATACTTCAGGATGTCTCCGAAAGCCTGGCTGGTGGCTCCTTCCTTTTTAAAACCGGTGGTATCGACATTAGCCAGATTATTGGCCAGAGTATCCATTCGGTTCTGCTCATTTATCATTCCCGTATATGCTGTGTATAAGCCTTTGATCATGTTTAAAGTCCTTTTCAGTAACTGTTCAGAACAGTCACTTGCGTTCACCGCAAGTGGAAAGATGTCCGGTGGACATCTTTCGGCTGCGCTTTGATGCGCTGAGCGCATCAGCAGCCCAATGAAAGCCTTGGCATTTTGGCATTCGTATCTATCAGAGCTCGTTCCGGTCTCCCGCCAGGAATTCCACATATCTGCCTGTGCCTACTGCTACGGCTGTCATGGGATCCTCAGCTGTCATGGTGGTGATACCAGTCCTGTCGGCAATGAGCTCCTCCAATCCGTTTAAGAGGCTGCCTCCACCGGTAAGCACTATTCCTCTGTCGGCAATATCCGCTGCCAGCTCCGGAGGTGTCTTTTCCAGTACGCTGTGGATAGCTTCCACTATCTGGGAGGTGGTCTCCTTCAGAGCCTCCTCCGTTTCCTCGCTGGAAACCTCCACGGTCTTGGGAAGACCCGTTACCAGGTCACGGCCCCTTACATTCATGGTCTCTTCATCTGATGACTTAAATGCGGTTCCGATTTTTATCTTCATATCCTCGGCGGTTCTTTCACCAATGAGGAGCTTGTGCTTCTTTCTCATGTAGCGGACGATGGCTTCGTCAAAATCATCTCCGGCAATCTTTATGGAGGTGGATACCACCGTGCCTCCCAGTGAAATAACAGCTATATCCGTCGTACCGCCCCCTATGTCCACTATCATGTTTCCACAGGGCTTTGAGATATCTATTCCGGCCCCTATTGCTGCGGCAATGGGCTCTTCAATAATGGATACTTCCCTTGCGCCGGCCTGATATGCCGCATCTTCAACAGCCTTCTGTTCCACTTCCGTAACGCCGCTGGGTACGCATACGCTTATTCTGGGCTTTCTTAAGGTCTTCTTTCCGACTGCCTTCTGGATAAAATATTTCAGCATCTTCTCCGTCACGGTATAATCGGAAATAACTCCCTGCCTCAGGGGTCTTACAGCTACTATGTTTCCCGGTGTACGACCCAGCATCAGCCTGGCGTCTTCACCTATTGCCTTGATCTTGTTTGTATCCCGGTCAAAAGCTACCACGGAGGGCTCTTTTAATACCACTCCTTTTCCTCTGATATACACCAGTATGCTTGCTGTCCCGAGATCTATTCCTATGTCAGTTGCGACCATTTTCGTTCCCCTTTCAATAATTCCGCTTATAAATCACTCTTTTATTCGCTACCATATTATACCCGAAAACGTCGTCTTGACAATAAAGAAATAATTAAAACACGCAAAAACACATTCCCGTTCTGTTCCGGTTTTGCATCCATGCGTGTCTAGTGTCCGTACACCAGTCAATTCCTTTGATTGTATATCGGATCCTTTTCGGTAATACTTAACCCTTTTTTATTTTTTTCCTTTTTTCTTTTCAGAATCTCTTTTATATACTGTCCCGTAAAAGAGCTTTTCACAGAAGCCACCTTTTCAGGCGTTCCGCAGGCAATGACCTCTCCGCCTCCATCACCGCCTTCAGGTCCCATATCTATTATATGATCCGCACATTTGATCACATCCAGATTGTGCTCTATCACCACAACCGTATTCCCGTTATCCGACAGCCTGCGGAGTATTTCCGTAAGCTTCCTCACATCTTCAAAATGCAGTCCTGTAGTGGGTTCGTCAAGGATATATATGGTCTTTCCCGTTCCCCTGCGGCTCAGCTCCGATGCCAGTTTTACCCTCTGGGCCTCGCCTCCGGACAGCTGTGTGCTCGGCTGGCCCAACTTTATGTATCCAAGTCCCACGTCATAGAGGGTCTGTATCTTTCTTCTGACGGATTCCACGTTCTCAAAGAACTTCAGGGCCTCTTCCACGTTCATGTCCAGGACCTCATAAATATTCTTACCCTTATACCTGACATCCAGTGTTTCCCTGTTATATCTCATGCCATGGCATACTTCACAGGGCACATATACATCCGGAAGGAAGTGCATCTCTATTTTAACAATTCCGTCTCCGCTGCAGGCTTCACAGCGGCCTCCCTTAACATTAAAGGAAAACCGTCCCTTGCTGTAGCCCCTTTCTTTCGCATCCACTGTTGCCGCAAAAAGATCCCTGATTATATCAAAGACACCTGTATAGGTGGCAGGATTGCTTCTTGGAGTACGGCCGATGGGGGACTGGTCTATGTTTATCACCTTGTCCAGCTGCTCCGTGCCTTCGATCCTGTCATGCTTTCCGGGAATGGTGAAAGCCCGGTTAAGCTTTTTGGAAAGGCTTTTATTCAGTACCTCATTGATAAGGGATGACTTTCCGGAGCCGGATACCCCCGTAACCACGGTCATTACTCCAAGAGGTATATCCACCGTAACATTCTTTAAGTTATTCTCCCTTGCCCCCACTATCTTTATATAGCCGGAGGGCTTTTTCCTTTTGGACGGCATGGGTATCTCAAGCTCGCCGGACAGATATTTCCCGGTAACGGATCCCGGGATCTTCTCAATTTCTTCAGCCGTGCCCTCAGCAACCACTTCTCCCCCGTGGATACCGGCTCCCGGGCCTATATCTATAACCCGGTCCGCTTCCCTCATTGTCTCTTCATCATGCTCAACCACGATCAGGGTATTTCCCAGATCCCTGAGCTTTTTTAAGGAGGCTATCAGCTTCCCGTTATCCCTCTGGTGCAGTCCGATGCTGGGTTCATCCAGGATATAGGCCACACCCACAAGCCCGGAGCCTATCTGGGTTGCAAGCCTGATCCTCTGGGCTTCCCCTCCGGAAAGGGTGGAGGTGGCCCTGGAAAGTGTGAGATATTCAAGCCCCACATCCTTCAGAAACTGTACTCTGGATCTTATTTCCTTTACTATCCTTTTTCCTATAAGCTCCTTTTGTTCGGAGAGCTTTAAATTATCCATAAAGTCCAGAAGCTCCTTTATGGCAAGGCTTGTAAGCTCAAATATATTGCGGTCTCCCACCGTCACGGCCAGGGAAGAGGTCTTCAGTCTCCGCCCTCCGCATGCCTCACAGGGACTTACCCTCATATACTTTTCGTATTCCGCCTTGGTATAGTCCGATCCTGTCTCACGGTAGCGCTGCTCCATATTCTTTATCAGCCCCTCAAAGGGCACATCATAAACCCCGTTTGATCTCTGACCCTGATAGCTGACCTTTAATACCTCGCCGCCGGTACCGTAAATAAAGGCATGCCGCGCCTCCTCCGAGAGCTTCTCATAGGGAGTATCAAGGGAAAACCCGTATCTCTCCCCCATGGCAGTGAGCAGAGCATGCGAAAAACTGCCATCATCCTTGCTGGAAACCCAGCCCATGGCCTGTACGCATCCCTCATTAAAGGAAAGCCTTTTATCAGGTATCATAAGATCCTCATCGAATTCCATATGATAGCCAAGACCCAGACATTCCGGGCATGCTCCGAAGGGATTGTTGAAGGAAAAGCTTCTGGGCTCTATCTCTTCTATACTTATGCCGCAGTCCGGGCAGGAGAAGCTTTCCGAGAAATTCATCTGTTTTTCTCCGGGAATATCCACAATGAGAAGGCCTCCCGAAAGGGACAGGACATTTTCGATGGAATCCGTTAACCTCCGCTGTATCCCGTCTTTTATCACCAGCCGGTCTACCACTATTTCTATATCGTGTTTAATGTTTTTATCGAGCTTTATCTCCTCTGACAGCTCGTACATATTGCCGTCAACCATGACCCGCACATAGCCGCTTTTCTTAGCCCGCTCAAAGACCTTTTCGTGTCGGCCCTTTCTTCCCCGGACCACCGGCGACAATAACTGAATCTTTGTTTTCTCAGGGAGGGACATTATCTTGTCTGACATCTGATCTACGGTCTGCTTCTCTATAACCCTGCCGCATTTCGGACAGTGGGGTGTACCTACCCGTGCATAGAGGAGCCTGAAATAATCGTAGATCTCCGTCACCGTTCCCACAGTGGATCTGGGATTTCGGTTGGTGGACTTCTGATCTATGGATATTGCCGGGGGAAGCCCTTCAATGGAATCCACCTCCGGCTTTTCCATCTGTCCCAGGAACTGTCTGGAATAGGAGGACAGGGATTCCATATACCGTCTCTGTCCCTCAGCATAAATAGTGTCAAAGGCAAGTGAGGACTTTCCTGAACCGGAAAGTCCTGTTAACACTACCATCTCATTTCTCGGGATGTCTACATTGATGCTCTTCAGGTTATGTGCCCTTGCACCCCTGATCTTTATATATTCACTGAACGTTTTTTTCATTATTATGTAAACCTTTACTGCCGGGTAAGCGGTCTGCTACCCATGCGCTCATCCGATGTATTTTTTCACCATATTATCCGTGTAATTACTGCTCCACCTTATTACGGTGATTCCCTTTCTCTTGGTGGCGCGCCTCATCAGTCCTAAAAGCTGCTGTATATATTGCATGGTGACTTTTCCGCTGAGCTTGGATTCCCCGCTTTCCCTGTTCTGGAACCCATAGGGTATCTCTATAACGGTGCTGTACTCGCTCATGGCCAGCACCTCCACCATTATCTTCCAGCCCACAGGCTTCAGGTCCGCATTCTTTATGCATTCCTTCCTGAACATGAAAAGCCCGCTGGTGGGATCGCTGATCTTCCTTAAACAGGGCAGCAGTATCTTTCCCATCCATCTTGCGGTTCCGGACACAAATTTCCTGTACAGATTTAAGCCTCCGTCATCTCCCCCGGGAATGAGCCTTGAGGGAATACAGAAATCCGCTCCGCTCATTATGGCCGCGTACATTGGACGCAGTATCTGTGGCGGATGCTGCAGGTCCGCATCCATACATGCCAGTATATCCCCGTTTGCGATGCGGAATCCCCTTATGACCGCCGTTGCAAGACCTGTCTCATTAACCCTGTGCTCATAGGATACCCTGGGATTTTCCTTTGACAGCTTTTCCAGTATCTCCGGCGTTTCGTCAGTGCTGTCATCCACAAACACTATCTCGTAATCTATACCTGTAAGGGCATCGCCGATCTGCTGCACCAGATTTTCAACATTTCCTTTTTCATTAAATGTGGGAACCACCACTGATAATTTTCCCAATTAGTATTTCCTCCTCCGGTTAAGGATGTTTTCATAATGCGCTATGCTTCTTATTTTCGCATATCACTTTAATTATAAGGTTTTTATTACATAATGTAAATCTGTTTTCCCGCGTGGATAGCTCCGGTTATTTCCCGCAGCCACCCGCCTGAAAGCTGTTTAGTAAACCTGCATGGCTTATGTAAAACTATTAAGATTTTTCCTCAGTTCAAGCATATTGTCACGTAAAACGGCGGCAGTCTCAAAGTCCAGCTCGGCAGCAGCCTGCCGCATCTTTTTCTCCACCTGCTTAATTAGCTTCTCCAGTTCTTTTTTATCCATGGATTCCGGATCCTTCTTAAACTCCTGTTCGCTCTTTGCAACGGATTTTGAAAGAGAAATGATATCCCGGACAGCCTTCTTTATGGTCTGGGGCGTGATCCCGTTTTCTTCATTATATTTTTTTTGGATCTCCCGTCTTCTGTTTGTCTCATCTATGCACTTTTTCATGGAATCCGTCATCATATCGGCATACATGATGACCCTGCCTTCAGAGTTTCTGGCGGCCCTTCCCACAGTCTGGATAAGTGACGTTTCCGAACGCAGGAAGCCTTCCTTATCTGCGTCAAGCACCGCCACCAGCGCAATCTCAGGAATATCCAGTCCTTCTCTTAAGAGGTTTATCCCCACCAGCACGTCAAATACATCGAGACGCATATCCCTTATTATCTCTATCCTCTCCAGAGTATCTATATCGGAATGGAGATATCTCACCCTGATACCGGCATCTCTCAGATAGTCAGTCAGATCCTCTGCCATCTTCTTTGTAAGTGTTGTTATCAGTACCTTGTTCTTTGCCTCAACAGTCTTATTTATCTCTCCCACAAGATCATCTATCTGCCCCTTGGTGGGCTTTACGATGATCTCCGGATCCGTAAGCCCCGTGGGCCTTATTATCTGCTCTGCCCGCAGAAGCTCGTGCTCTTCCTCGTAATCCGCAGGGGTAGCAGATACAAAAAGCATCTGATTAATATGCCCCTCAAATTCATCAAAGGACAGGGGCCTGTTATCCATGGCGGAGGGCAGGCGGAACCCGTAATCAATAAGTGTATTCTTTCTGGAACGGTTTCCGTTATACATTCCCCCGATCTGTGGTATGGACATATGGGATTCGTCCACTATTATCAAAAAGTCTTCGGGAAAGAAATCTATGAGCGTGGTGGGAGGCGTACCATAGGGATTTCCGGAAAGCGGTCCCGTGTAATTCTCTATCCCGCTGCAAAAGCCGGTTTCCCGGAGCATCTCCATGTCGAAATTAGTTCTCTCCGCTATCCTCTGGGCTTCGACCAGCTTATCATGGCTCTTGAAATACTTTACCTGTTCATCAAGCTCTGTTTCTATCCTCTTTATTCCTGCCTCCATCTTTTCCCTGGGCATCACATAGTGGGATGCCGGGAATATGGATATCTGCCGGAGCTCTTCCTTTGCTTCCCCGGTCAGCACATCTATGGTCACTATCCTCTCTATCTCATCCCCGAAGAACTCAACCCTTACCGCAGTCTCGTCCTCTTCTGCCGGGAATATCTCCAGCACATCTCCCCTTACCCTGAAAGTCCCTCTGTGGAAATCCGCGTCATTTCTCGTATACTGGATATTCACCAATTCGTGTATCACGTCATCCCTGTCCTTTTCCTGTCCGGGCCGCAGGGAAATGATCATGGCGAGATAGTCATCCGGGGAACCAAGGCCGTAAATACAGGAAACCGAGGCCACCACCACCACGTCCCTTCTTTCAGAGAGGGCCGCAGTAGCCGCCAGCCGGAGCTTATCTATCTCATCATTGATTGAAGAATCCTTCTCAATATAGGTGTCTGTAGAAGGGACATAGGCTTCAGGCTGGTAGTAATCGTAGTAGGACACGAAATACTCCACCGCATTCTCAGGGAAGAACTCCTTCATCTCGCTGTAAAGCTGCCCCGCCAGGG
>CAMJPM010000015.1 GCA_946407725.1 uncultured Lachnospiraceae bacterium | reverse complement strand
ATCGAACAACTGCTCGTCCTATCCCTTGCTAGTCTAAAGTAAATGACATTGGTTCATAACAGTCACTTGCGATACAGCAAGTAAACCCTTGCATTTTGTACGGGGCACTGACGCGCTCAGCGCGTCAATACGTGCCCGTGAAATGTCCACCGGACATTTCACCTTTTACGTAATAGTGCCTGGCAAGCCACTCGGAAAGGCCGTCAAGACCGGGATAGACTATCCTCTCGCTGATATTCAGCTGGTCCAGAAGATCCCTGACCTGCCAGCGGATCTCCTTTTTTATGATAAATCTGACTGTTTTTTCAGTATATTTATCAAGGAACTCCTCCATATCCTCAAGGTCTATGGGCATAATGGAAAAGAAGGAGTACTGGTTTATTATCCTGGGCTCAATGGAGGGAGGCTCCACTATCACCATGGTCTCCCCCTTCATATCCTCATCATATTCCTTCTGGTCCCTGCAGGCCTCCTGAAGCATTTTTAAGGAGAATACGGTGGTCTGTTCCTTTCTCATGATTTCCTGGTATTTTTCCGGAAGCCTCTCATGCATTTCATCCACGTCTATGCGCCAGACCATGCAGTCATGCTTATCCATATTGTCAAGATTGTTCTCGCTGGTGGCGAAATGTAAGCTTGTTAAGGGTGAAAAGGACCAGTCCAGAAGCCTGGTGGGCAGTCCGTGGTGCTGTCCCAGTATCATCTGTCTCCAGACAGAGGTCTCAATAGAGGGATCCTCAAGTGCCGCGTATTTTGTGAAATTCGAGAGAATGGTGGGCTCTAAAAGCTTCCGCTTGTCCTTGCATATCCGCTGCAGGGAGGTGATTATCTTAAAATCCGAATTCGGCATGCCCCGGTAAATATTCAAAGCCCTGTATCTTTTGAGATCAGGCCGGTATTTCTGCTCACAGATAAGGTTTGAAATACCGAACATATCGTCAATGGTCACGGTCTTTATCATTTTCTCATCTCCTTATGAACAGATCCTTATTCCAAAGGGAGCCCTTTCGAGCGCCTTCTGGCTGTCTCCGTCACTTCCTGTATGGAATTGCATTCACTTCCCATGGCTATACCGTAGATCACATGGAGATTGCACTGCCTGTTGTCTATTTCCTTTATGCCCCTTATTATGTGTGCACACTTTTCAGCGTTCATATCAGCCTTTTCCCAGGTGGCATTTTTTATACAGATCCCAAAGTTTCCGCCGTAGATACGGGAGATCACCACATTGGGGCCGAAGGAATTCAAGATCTTTGTGGAAATAAGCCGAACCAGATCCTCCGCCACCTCACTGCCGAAATCTGAGATAAGCTCCTTATAGCTGGTTATTTCGATGGATATATAGGCAAAATCCTGGGCGTGGCTTAAATAATTGTCGTAAAGCTCTATAAGTGCTCCCATCTGCCCGTATACATTCATAAGCCCGGTCAGGGGATCGATGAGAGTTCCCTGGAACAGGCTGCTCTCGGATTCTATATCCAGGTCTATATCCAGGAAATAACCCATGAGTCCGACTATTTTTCCGTTAATATATACAGGGAATTTAGTGGCGGAAATACTGTGGGGAACGCCGTCTATAAGTACCTTTCCAAGGGCATTTCTTATGATATCTCCCCTGTTTACGACCCTGTCCTCATCGTCCCTGAAATGTTCGTCCCTTAAATGCCACTCCATTTCCTCATCCGTTTTTCCGATTATGTTCTCCGGAGACGAAAAACCGAAGTATCTTAAAAATTCATCGCTTGCCCCCAGGAACCTCCTTTTCTTATCCTTCCAGAAAAATCGGATATTTGATCCCTTTAACAGTGATCTTAAAAGTCCCAGCTCCAGTGCCGTATCATCAGCGGTAATGTTATCGGAAACCGCCAGGTCAGTCCTGAATTCAAGAACAGAGGGGCGCACACAGACGAGGAAGCGTTTCCCGTCAGAACCCGGTACCCGTATCACGGTAAAATCAATCCAGGAATAGTTTCCGTCATGGTGTTTTATACGCAGGGCATCCGCAAATATGCCCCTGCCCTCTGTATTAAAGACCCGGCTTGTATCCTCGTTGTCAAAGAAATCCCTCCAACGCGCAAAGTCCTCGGGATATACATCCCTTGTGTGATAGGAGGAATAAAAATCCTTAAGCCCCTTTACCACATCCCCCACCTTCTCATTTAAGAGGTTTGTAGATATAACAGTCCTGGTGTCCTTTTCCAGGTCGATAACATATATGCTGTCATACATGGAGCCCAGATTTCTGAAGACATCATCCATCTCCCGGCTAAGCTCCTGCTTTTCAAACGCAGTCCTGTCAATGGATGCGAGGATCATGCTGCCGGATCTGGAATCCGCCACATCCTTAAAATAACAGTGGAAAAAAACATCATTCACCGCAAAGGTCATGACCTCATTACCTTTGCTTTTAATGGCCTTTTCCGCCAGCTCCCTGAACTTCTGGCTTATTACGGAATTTCTGTTATTCATGTTCTGCTCGAGAAGATCATTTCCGGTTACACCGGCCTTTTCAAGGGCCTTTATGTATTGTCCGTTTGAGAAGATAAGCTTAAAATTCCCGTTTTTATAGAAAAACAGCGCTCTGGAACGGCTGGTGGCCAGGTTTACAAGACCTGTCTTCTCGTATACCGAGGCAGTTTCCTTGCTCTCAAATTCAAAGCCCTTTTCCTTCAGGTTTTCCATCTGTTCATCATAGGACATTGGCTTTGCGTAGTAGAAGCCCTGTATTTTTTCGCAGCCGATACTCTTTAGGAATTCCACATGCTCTATGGTTTCCACGCCCTCCGCCAGGGTATGTATACCAAGCTCCTTGGCCATCTGTACAGCCTTTGTAACGATTATCCTGGACTTGTCGTCGAAATTCCGGAGAAAGACCATGTCTATCTTTATCTCGTCAAAATTGAAATCCTTAAGGACGTTTAAGGAGGAAAAACCGCTTCCGAAGTCGTCCATCCAGACCTCTATTCCCTCAAAGTGGAACCGGTCTATGGCGTCCTTTATGGCATCGGGATGGTCCATGAATGCGCTCTCCGTAATCTCAACGCACATAAGGGATCTGCTTAAATTGTAGGCATCCAGCGCTTCCACCACCACCTGTACGGGATCGCAGTACATAAAATCCGTCCTGGAGATATTGACCGATACAGGAACGGGATTTCGGCCTTCCTTTATCTCTCCGTGGAGGATCTCTGCCACCTTTTTTATCATATAGCTGTCAACCTTATAGGAAAGGCCGGTCTTTTCAAGAAGAGGTATGAATTCTCCCGGGGAAATAAAACCATACTCCGGGTCTATCCAGCGTGTCAGTGCTTCGGCGGAGCAAACCTGTCCCGTTAAAGACCTGATCACAGGCTGGATATATACCTTTATCCGTTCGTTTTGTATGGCTTCATCGAGATGACTTAAAAGATATTCGTTTTTAGCGAAATCCTTTGCCATGGTGTCATCATAATAGCCAATGCTGGAGCCGTAGAAATCCTTCTGGGTCTGGCAGGCAAGCCTGGCTCTTTCATATAGGTCATAGAGGTTGATACCCTCCTCGCAGCCGGTTATGCCTATCTTTACCGGAAGCGTACGGCCGTCACGGTTATTCTGAAAGCTGTCAACTATTTCACTCAGCAGATCCTCCACACCGCCCACGTCACAGTATGCGCAGAAATGATCCTCCCCGAAACGGGAACAGAGATCGTTTCCGAAATAGTCCTTAAGGATTTCCCCGAATGTACGGAGAAGCCGGTCTCCCTCCTTAAACCCGTATTTTGAGTTAAAGCCCCTCATGCCGCTTAAGTCAAAGGCTACTATTACAGGTTTTTTATCCTTTCCTATGCGGCCAAGTGTATTTTCAACTGTCTGGAAAAATATCTTTCTGTTGGGAAGCCCGGTTACAGGATCGATGTTGTCCTGAGGATCTGATATGAAAACATAGAAAAGAGGACCTTCATCGGGATCGATAACGAAGCTTCCGAAGTCCTCAATATACTTTATCTGGCCGGTTCTGGTCCTTATCCTGTAATTTACCTGGTCAAATTTGGTCTCATTTGTTTCTATCTGATCTTTTATGCTGTCTTCGATCAGCATATAATCATCTTCATAGACCAGACCCTTAAAAGAGCCTCCGGTGAGTTCCATAAACTCTTCCGGGGTCTCGCACTCGAATAACTGCAGCAGGGCTTTATTGGCGTAAAGTATCTCCTCTTTGTCATAATCGGCCCTGTAGATAAAAAAGCCTCCGGGCATGGAAGAAATGCCGTTCAGGATGAAGTCGGTCTTGAACTCGATTGCCTTGTATTCCTGCAATGCCATGGGTATACCTCCGCTGGATATTCTGTATTCTTTTTTTGTTACTGCGCTGTCAGAAGCCGCCGGGCCTTACGCCTGCTGCACCGCAGAGAAGCCGCCGGGACTTATGCCTGCCGCACCGCAGAGGATCCGCCGGGACTTATGCCTACTGCACCACTGTCTGCTGCTGGAGCTGTTGTGCCGTCTGGGCTGCCATAATCTGCAAAAGCGCATTGTACTCCTCCGGTGTAACGCCGTCCGGTACCGGAGCCACCGGATTTGCGTATACACGGGGCGTATGTCCCACATACTTTGACTTATGGTCAAATACACGGGCTGTCTCCTCCCCGTCCTTATATACCACCTTGTAGGCTTCCCAGATACTTCCTGCGGAACCGGATTCCGCCTTTCCTGAGGTGATATAAACCGGTGAAGGTACTCCCAGGGTTGCGGTCTTATTTGCCACAAGATCCCAGGTCACGCCCTCGGGAAGTAACGGCACTCCGTAGACAGACACCTTTATCTTCCTGTTCTCATAGTGGGCCTTAAGCCCTACGGGATAGGGTGAATTATTCACGAATTTATAATCCGGTCCTCCCCAGGATACTGTGGCGTCCAGTCCCGGAGTCACATAGCTGGGAGCAAAGGTGTGGCTTGTACGCTCGGTACTCCTTATCCCTGCCCGGAAAATGGCATTATAAAGAGTAGTGGACACCTGGCAGACTCCGCCGCCCACTTCCTGCACCACCGCACCGTTAAAATAGGCTCCTGCTTCGCCGTAGCCCTTGGCTCTGGTCCTCTGTCCTACAGTCTCATTGTAGGAAAATTCCTCTCCCGGAAGTACCACCGTTCCGTTTACCGCGTCTGCAGCAAGGGATACGTTTTTGTTCCTTACTGCCACATTGGTGGTATGGGTCTCAAATGAAGACAGCTCCCTGTACTGTTCCTTTATGGCATCAGCTGAAACCGTTACATTAAACCCTGTGGAACCGATCTCCCGGGAAAAATCCCTCTCTTCAAAGGCCGCTTCTATGTCCTCCTTAAGAGCATTGGAATCAACCTCGTACCCGTCATGCGCACCTTCAAAGATGAACTCTCCGCTCTCTTTATCGTAGGCTGTCATGAGGTTATAGGCTCCCTCCCTGCTCCAGGCGTCATGTATAAGAAGGGCATATTTTTCAGCGTATTCGCTTAAGGGAAGCTCCAGCGCATAACTCTCCTCCGTATCACTCCCGTCGTGCAGGTGTTCCGAATAGATCCGGTCAAGAACCTTGTCCAGGTTCTCCGTAATGATATCCGGCAGGTCAAAGCTGTCCTTAGCCGTTATCACGTTCCCGGACAGGATTTCATCCCTTAATGATGCAGACTCTTCAGATTCCCGGAGTTCCGGATCGTTATTCTTTACCTTAAGCGAAAAATCATAGGAACCCTTTATCCTGTTTTCCGCTTCTTCCCTTGTCATCCCGTGGAGATTGATCACGGGGTTAACCGGGGTTACGGCAGATATGTCAAGATAGATGTTTCCGGGAATTGCTCCTGCGGGAACAACCTCTTTTACCGTCTCCTCCCGTATTTCCGAATTCGATGGCAGGTCATCGATTCCCACCAGAAAATCACTGCAGCCCGTAAACAGAAAGGAGAAGGGCAGCAGGCACATGACCAACAGTAACGATTTTTTCATGACTCGCTCCAAAACAACTAAAAACCTGAACTCTGTTCAGTACTCTTTTTCCGAACAGATATAAACCTTATACTTATATTGAATCAAGGGTATAATATCATAAATATTTTAAAAAACAAGGTGTTAACGGCCATAACCTTTAATGTATACAAAAATCCGGCGGGCTTAAAGCCTGCCGGACATTAGTGTTAAACTCTTTGATATTTACAATTCCTCAAGTATTCCCTTTATGAATTTCCAGGTCCTCTCCACAGAGCTGACACTCAGCTTTTCCTGGGGAGTGTGGACACCCTTCATATCGGGTCCGATGGAGATGATATCCAGGGACGGCATCTTATCATAGAATATCCCGCATTCTATGCCGGCATGTATACCCTTTACTATGCAATCCCGGCCGTACTGGGCCTTATATACCTTTATTGCTGTATTTAAGAGGGTCGAATCCCCGTTATACTCCCAGGCGGGATAATCAGAGCTCTCCTCATAGCTTCCCCCTATGGTCTCGGTCAGATACCTCAGTTTATCGGAAAGAGCAGCCTTTGCGGAGGAAATGGAGCTTCTTAAGGAGGTACTTAAATAGAACCTCTTTTCGGAAAGCCTCATGATACCGTTATTTAATGAGGTCTCCACCAGTCCCTTTGTGGCCTCCTCCTGGCTCATTCTCTGCACACCGTCGGGAACAGTATTTAAGAGGAAGATCACCCGGTCCTCATGCTTTTTATAGAGTACCTCTCTTTCGGCATGTCCCTTGTAGTCACAGTAGATCATGATATTGTGCTCATTGGCCCTGTATTCATTTTTTACTGTTTTCTCGAATTCTGCTATGAGATCCTCAAAAGAATTCCTGTCCTCACCTGATAAAATCACATCGCAGTCAGCGTCCCTGGGAATGGCATTGATCATAAGTCCGCTGTCAAGCCCGGAAATATGGAAATCCACCTTTTTGTCCTTTAAAAAATGCAGGAGCCTTCCCATGATGATAATGGCGTTGGCGCGGTATTTGTCTATCTCTGTACCGGAATGTCCTCCCGTAAGTCCGCTTATAATGATCTTATACTCTTCACCGGACATTTTCTTATATTTCACGGGAACCGACATAACAGCATCCAGACCGCCTGCGGAGCTGGTGACTATCTCTCCCTCCTCCTCGGAATCCAGATTCAGCATATAAGCAGCCTTCAGATCGGATACATCAAGACCCTTTGCCCCGATCATGCCTATTTCCTCATCAACAGTAAAAACAAGCTCCAGGGGCGGATGCTTTACATCCTTATCCGTGGCAGCCGCCATGGCGATCGAGAGTGCTATGCCGTCATCTCCGCCCAGTGTGGTTCCCCTGGCAAAGATATCATCATCCATTACGGCAATATTCAGTGGATCCCTGGTGAAATCATGTCTTGAATCAGATGTCTTCTCGCAGACCATATCCATATGTCCCTGGAGTATGACTGCCTTTTTATCCTCATAACCTTCAGAGGCAGGAACAAAGATCACCACATTATAAAGATTGTCCTGTACCGCCTTAAAGCCGTTCTTTTTCGCAAAATCACAGAGATAATCCGATATTGCCTTATTATTGCGTGAACCTCTTGGAATTGCGCATATTTCTTCAAAATATTGAAAAACCAGCTTCGGTTCCAGTTCCGAAAGCACTCCCATTTCCTGTTTTCCCCTTTATTCTTTTCTTTCAAGTATGGATTTAGCGAACCCTCCGCGTACTATCCCGCCGCCGATGGCCTTTCCGGCGGGCTTCACCTCTTCAGTAACGGGAGCAGGTTTAACCTCCTCCTTAACAGTGGCGCTCACCTGTTCGGGTGCCGGTTCAGGCGCTTTCACAGGCTCTTCTGCCCGAAGAACAGGTTCAGGAGCCGGCACAGGGGCAGAAACCGCTTCCGGATTATTTGCCAGCATCATCTGTTTTTCCATCTCGGCCCTCTCGGCAATGGCTGCTGTTCTCGCCAGTTCCTCCTCTTCGGGGTGGAGCTCCGCGCGGTTTGCGTTCACCACACTAAGTATCTGTGACAGAGATGAAATAAGATTATTATTATTGGCCTGGGACTCCTGAATGGAGGCCACCAGTATTTCCTGAATGGAGGCAAGGGTATCGTCTGTATACTGCATGGCGGAGCTTTGTATCTCACGGGCCTGGGCATCTGCATTGGTATACATCTCCTGTGCCTGAAGCTTCGCATTGTTTACTATGCTCCCGGCCTCGGCATAGGCCTGCTGCAGTATCTGGTGCTCGCTTACCATCTGATCGCTGAAGGCCTGAGCCTGCTTGATCAGTGCATCCGCTTTCACGGAGGCGTCCTGTATAATTGCCTCCTTATTGCTGATGATCTTCTGACAGCGCATAATCTCATCAGGCGTATGTGTCTTCAACTCATGTAAAAGCTCGTCTATCTCTTCCTTGTCCACAAGGATCTTTGTGCTGGAAAAGGTAGCATATTTACAGTTGTCAATGAGCTCTTCCATTTCCTCGATTATCTGTTCGATTTTACTTACCATTTGTTTATCTCCAACATGATTTTTGGAAAGCGCAGCTCCGCTTCACCCTCATATTTCATATTAATAAATCTTATTTCCCCACGGAAAACTTCTCATATACCGCTTCCGCCACCTCAGGGGTTACAAATTCACTTATATCGCCACCATAGGAGGCGACTTCCCTTACAATGGATGAGGACAGATAGGCGTATTCCAGGCTTGTGGTGAGAAAAACCGTATCCAGACTGGGCAGGATCTTACGGTTTGTCTGAGCCATCTGAAGCTCGTACTCAAAGTCCGTAATAGCCCTTAGTCCCCTGATCACCACGTCCGTTCCGGTTTTTTCCGCATAGGACGCCGTAAGTCCCGAAAAGGAATCTATTACCACATTCGGAATATCCTTACAGGCTTTGCGTAACATATTAACACGTTCATCAACAGAAAACAACGGACTTTTTTCTTTATTGTTGAGCACGCTCACAGTAAGGGAATCAAACATTTTAGCAGCTCTTTTGATGATATCCAGATGTCCCTTCGTCACCGGATCAAAGGAGCCGGGATAGATAGCCTTGCCCATTTTTACAATATCCCCCTGTATTTATTCAAAAACAGATGACGGTTATGTTTATAGATCTTTTCTTTCTCAATCCTGTAACCCATTTCGAAAAGATCGGAATAATCGGTTTTTACCGAAGCCTCAATGATTATCAGTGTCTCGCTGTCCGCAATCTCGGATCTTAAAAGATATTCCAGCACGTTTTTATCCAGTCCCGATTCATAGGGAGGATCCATATGAATTATATCAAATTTTCCCTTTCCTTCAATCTGGTTTAAGGCCACCATTACATCAGCAGTGATGACCCGGGCCCTGTCCTTAAGCTTTGTAAACTCCAGATTTTCTTCTATGATGCGCACGGCCTTTCTGTTATTTTCAACAAAAAAGGCTTCCGACGCCCCTCTGGAGAGGGCTTCTATCCCTATGGCTCCGCTTCCGGAAAAGAGATCTAAAAATCTGGAGCCTCCGATCTCGTTCTGGATAACATTGAACAGGGTTTCTTTTATGATATCCTGGGTGGGCCTGGTCTCCATACCGTCCAGTGTCTTTAGTCTAAGCCTTCTGGCGCTTCCCGCTATTACCCTCATAGTTTAAGCTCCTAAATCCTTATCTTTGTTCCCTTTGTATCCCTGTGGGTGTTCTTTACACAGGTCATGGGAATCTCTTTGCCCTTGTACTCTATGGTCCGCTCATCGGCAAAATTCATTAAATACGCATCTGAAAGAACGTCATCCTTTGAGAGCTTCATGGTGCGTACACCCACAGCACCCTTCTTCTTTTCCGGGATCTCCGAAAGGGCAAATCGCAGGAAAAATCCCTTTACACTCTGTAAGAGTATCTGCCTGGTCTCCATATCAAGCTTTGTCACAAGGATCAGTTCATCTCCGGATGAGAGGTTCGTGGCTGCAACGCTTCTCTTCTGCACATCAAACTCACTGCCGTCCACCACCTTACCGAAGGCATTTTTTGTCAGGAACAGCAGTTTTGACGATACGATTTCCGCCAGATTCTCCACAAAGACCGTTTCCTCGGCGGCGCTGTCATAATTCGAGATATTGTCTATGGGCTTGCCCTTATCCCGGAATTTTCCGTGGGGCACATCAGATACCTTTATTATATGGGCCTGACCCGCAGCGGTGAAAATTATGATCTTTCCGGTATTTTTGACCTTTATGCAATATTTATTCTCCGCTCTCGCCGTCTCCTCATTTCTTTCAAAGGTTGATGTATCCACTGTATGTGCGTAGCCGAAACGGTCAAGAAGGAAGAAAACATCCACCTCTTCAACAGGCTTTTCTTCAAATACAGCGGCGCCGGCGTTGATTATTTCGGTCTTCCTATCCCTCCCGTATTCCTTCTCAAAGCCGTTTAAGTCCTTTATTATAGATTTCTTCATGGAATTCGGATTGCTTAAAAGATCCTCGTATTCGGCGATCCGCTTCAGCGTGTCCTCATGCTCCTTTATAAGGGCCTCTATCTCCAGTCCGATGAGCCTGTGGAGACGCATATCCAGAATGGCATTGGCCTGCTTTTCGGAAAATGAGAAGTTCTGGGCCATAAGGGCGTCCTCTGTCCTGCGGAAATTAATTTTTTCGATATCTCCGGTCATCAGGCAGTGCAGGGCGTCGCTCCGGCTCTTTGCGCCTCTTAAGGTGGCGATTATGATGTCAATAACATCCACCGCCTTTATAAGCCCTTCCTCTATCTCCCGCTTTTCCTGGTCCTTCTTCAGTAAGGACGTGTACTTTCTGGTATTTACTTCATAGAGGAAGCCCACATGGTTTGAGAGAATCCCCCTTATTCCCATGGTCTCCGGGCGTCCGTTTACCACGGAGAGCATGTTTACTCCAAAGGTATCCTCCAGCCTGGTCTTCTGATACAGCAGATTTTTTATATTTTCCGGATCCGCTCCTTTTTTAAGCTCTATTACTATCCGGGTGCCCTCTTTGTCAGACTGGTTTGAGATATCCGCTATATCCCCGGTTTTCCTGTTTTCCACAAGGGATGCCACATCCGACATGAATTTCCCTATGCCGGAGCCTATCATGGTATAGGGGATCTCAGTAACCACCAGGTTCTGCCTTCCCCCTTTTACGTCCTCGGTAATGACCCTTCCCCGGATCCTTATCTTTCCCTCTCCCTTTTCATAGATCCCTAAAAGATCATCCTTATTCACCACAATACCGCCGGTGGGGAAATCCGGCCCCTTTACTATCTCCATCAGCTCTTCTGTGGTGATATCCGGGTTTTTAAGATAGGCTTTTTCGGCCTCTATCACCTCTGTAAGGTTGTGGGGAGGGGTGGAGGTGGCCATTCCCACGGCTATTCCCTCGGAACCGTTGATTAAAAAATTCGGTATCTTTACCGGCAGCACCGAGGGCTCCTTTTCTGTCTCGTCAAAGTTGGGCACAAAATCCACCGTATCCTTGTCGAGATCCGATAAAAAGGCTTCCTCCGTGATCTTATGGAGCCTGGCCTCCGTGTAACGCATGGCCGCGGCGCCGTCTCCCTCAATGGACCCGAAATTTCCATGTCCGTCCACCAGTATCTGGCCCTTCTTGAAATCCTGGGCCATGACAACCAGGGAATCGTAGATGGAGCTGTCGCCGTGGGGATGGTATTTACCCATGGTGTCTCCCACTATACGGGCACATTTACGGAAAGGCTTATCGTGCTTTATGCCAAGCTCGCTCATGTCGTAAAGCGTCCGTCTCTGTACCGGCTTTAAGCCGTCCCTCACATCCGGGAGGGCTCTTGAAACTATTACCGACATGGCGTAGTCGATATAGTTTTTCTGCATTATTTCGGAGTATTCCGTACTTATAATCTCTTCTTTTATTTTTGAAGGCATCTTTGTTTCCTTATCTTTTCAACAGTTCCTAAATATCCAGTGACGCGTCCAGTGCATGGGAATAGATGAATTCCTTTCTGGGAGGAACGTCATTGCCCATAAGCAGCTCCGTTACAGAGGATGCCAGCCGGGCATCATCAATATTCACCTGCTTAAGGAGCCGTCTTTCCGGATCCAGGGTGGTCTCCCATAGCTGGGAGGCGTCCATTTCGCCGAGACCCTTGTAACGCTGCAGAGTAAAGCTGCCCTTGTGCCTTTTACGGTACTCATCCAGCGCCCTGTCATCATACAGGTATTCTTCCTTTCCCTTTGAGGGCTGGGCCTTGTAAAGCGGAGGCATGGCGATATACACATGTCCCTCGTAGATAAGTGAGGGCATGAAGCGGTAGAACAGGGTGAGCAGAAGGGTGGCAATATGGGCACCGTCCACGTCTGCATCCGCCATTATTATTATCTTGTCATACCGAAGCTTTGTTATATCAAAATCCTGGCCGTAACCCTCGGAAAATCCGCATCCGAAGGCGTTTATCATGGTCTTTATCTCAGCATTGGCAAGGATTTTGTCTATGGATGCCTTTTCCACATTGAGGATCTTTCCCCTTATGGGAAGAATGGCCTGATACATCCTGTCTCTCGCTGTCTTTGCGGATCCTCCGGCGGAATCTCCCTCCACTATGAAGATCTCGCATTTGGAAGCATCCTTTGATACGCAGTTTGCCAGCTTGCCGTTGCTGTCAAAGGAATACTTCTGCTTCTGCAGCATATTTGTCTTTGCCTTTTCTTCGCTCTTTCTGATCTTTGCGGCTTTTTCGGCACATTCCAGAATGGATTTCAGCACGTCCAGGTTTCTGTCAAAATAGAGCTGGATCTCGTCTCCGGTGACCTTTCCCACCGCTCTTGCCGCATCCTGGTTATCCAGCTTTGTCTTGGTCTGTCCCTCAAATCTGGGATCAGGGTGCTTTATGCTTAAGACCCCTGTCATCCCGTTTCTGATATCGGTTCCGTTAAAGTTCTGGTCCTTGTCCTTTAATACCCCGATCTGGCGGGCGTAGCTGTTCATAACCGTGGTAAAGGTGGATTTGAAGCCGGTGAGGTGTGAGCCTCCCTCTGAATTGAAGATATTATTGCAAAATCCCAGCACTTCTTCATGAAACTCATTGATATACTGGAACGCACATTCTATCTGCACATTTTCGGATTCTCCCTTAAAATAGATGACGGGAGTGATGACCTCCCTGGACTTATTCATATCCTGCACAAAGCCCTTTATGCCCTCCGGCTCCCTGAAGGTCACCTCCTCCGTGGGAGATATCCTCATATCCTTAAATATTATTGTGAGCTCCGGATTTAAATATGCGGTCTCATGGAGTCTGGATTTTATCTCTTCGGATTTGAAACGTACGGTGTCAAATATTTCAGGATCAGGCTTAAAAGATATCTTTGTACCTGTCTTCCTGGTGGTGCCAAGGGACGGCAGCAGCCCGTTGATCAGCTCCACCACAGGCTTTCCCCTCTCATATCTGTCGTGATTTATAAGGCCGTCCCTGAAGACTGTGATATCCAGCCATTCAGACAGGGCATTTACCACCGAGGATCCGACTCCGTGAAGTCCTCCGCTGGTCTTGTAAACCGTTCCGTCAAATTTACCGCCGGCGTGAAGGGTAGTGAGTACCACACGCTCCGCACTTACTCCCTTTTCATGCATACCCACAGGGATACCGCGGCCATTGTCCTCTACCGTGGCACTGCCGTCGTTATTAAGCGTAACCTTTATCTCACTGCAGTGACCCTCCAGATGCTCGTCCACCGAGTTATCCACGATCTCATATACCAGATGATTTAATCCCCGGCTCCCGGTGCTGCCTATATACATCCCGGGCCTTAACCGGACCGGCTCCAGGCCCTCCAGCACCTGTATGGAGCTTTCGTTATAATTCTGAATTTCAGACATTTATTGTACCTTTCCTGTTACGATTCCTTCCGAAAATACGATTCACTTAGCGATTTTATCATAATTCATTTTGTATTACAAGATTTTTTCGAACATTTGTTTGTTTCAGGGCTTTATACAGTACCTTCTCTATCTCCAGGGCACGGTTATACCAGCTGTGGTTCTTAAGGGCATTCTCGTATCCTGCCTCCGCTATTTCCTTCATTTTTGCGGGGTTTTCCGTAAGGCGTGCATATTTTTCCGCAATATCTTCCCTGTTTTTTATATCAAAAAAGGAAATATCCATCATATCCTTGAACTGCGTTTTAAGGGCTTCCGAGGTATCCGACAGGCAGAGAGCCCCGTTCAGGCAGGTGTTATACACCCTGTCATGCCCGCCCCTTTTGAACCAGGGCATAATATTCAAGGACACCCTGGCGTTGGCAATGGCCTTAAGGCACCTTAAGGAATCCACGTTACCCATGTTTATCACGTTTTCCGGATGTTTAAGCGGAAGCCTGTCGTAACCCTCTCCGTAAACCGTGATCTTTACTCCGCTGTCCGCTAATGCTTCTACTATCCTCCCCCTGAAATAGTGGCGGATCTTTAAGTCCAGAACTATCATGTTTTCAAGACAGTCCCGCAGATAGTCCCTGGTGGCCCTTTCTCCGAATTCCTGTAATATCTTTCTCTCTGCCACGTCCTCCAGGGTTTTATCCGGCTCTGCCTTTAATTCCTCATATATCTCGTTATAGAAATCCACTACAGGCTGCTCACAGCCCTTTAAATACTTATCAAAAAAGGCAGGTTCCATGTAATTTCCGCAAAATACGATGTCATCCTTCCTTTTTTCAAAGGGAATGAGATTCTCCCGGCTTCCGGCATTATACTTCATCCCGGGATTAAACACTCCGGTTTCAAAGGGGACAAGCTTCGTTCCCCCAAGATATATCACGGTGGATGCGTCTATTTCCGGAAAATACTTCTTCATATAGTCCGCATGGTTCTCATCAATGGAGATCTGGATGTAATTCTGAGGGATATTCTCGAATTCCTTATGATAGTAATAGGGGTGGTCCACCACGAAATTTACGAAGGGAATCCCCGTTTCCTTAAGATACACCGGGTCTTTTCCGTTATTTTTGCAGAGCACCGGATCATTTATCATTCCGTTAAAGTTAAAAGAGAAAAAGACCGTATTATCCGGCTCAACAAAGCTGTCCAGTTTTTTCTTTGAGGTTATGGGATCGCCGCAGTCATAGAAAAAGATCTCATGTCCCAGGGAAGAAAAGCATTTTGCCAGCTCAAAGGAAAAGAATTCCTGGCTTTCAACGATGTTCTTAAATAGTACTATTTTCATAATTTTATCTGAAATCAAAGGTCATGGGAATACGGAAGCGCATACTGTCCTTGAAAAAAATGACGCGCACAATGACATGCTTTACGGCACAGAACTTTAATACGTTCATGAATTTCTCTTCAGAAGCGAAGGTCTCCTTAAATCTTCTAACCTCTTCGTTATTTTCATCCACGATCAGGGCTATCATCTTTGTACCGTAAGGAAGCCGGGTGCGGATATCGGATTTCACGATCTTTAAGAACATATAGAGAAAACCCGTTTCATTCACATGCTCCGCCATATGCTGGATCACAGCATCTGTATCCGGGTATTTACCGCATTTTTCCCAGAGCTCCTTCGGGCATACGGAGCCTGTATACCATCTGCCGCGGAATTCCGCCCTCTTATCAAAATACAGTATATTATTTATCCTGTCGCCGATCTTCAATAGCCTTTTCCTTAAAAAACCCGGCTACCTGCCGGGTTTTGTTCATATCTGTTCAAGCATCCTGTTGATCATAATCTCAAAATTCTTTGCCTCGGGCATCTTTCCGACCTTGTAGTTTTTGGCTCCGTGAACAGTGACCTTGTTATTCCTGCCTATCTCCACGGATCTCACTTCGGATATAGGTATCTGATGCTTTATCTCATTGCCGTGCTTAATTACCACATAGTGCTTTGTGACCACAACCCCGGTCACAAAAAACTGTGCCTTCAGCCAGATAAATACCGACACAAAGAACCATAAAAGCCCGAAAACCACCTCTGCGGGAATGACCTCTGCCGCCCTGCAGGTGAAAAACATGATGGCAAGAAAGCACTCCACCACGATCATCGGAACTATAGGCATATCTTCAACGGGAAAATCGCCCTTTACTTTTACGGTAGGCATAGCGGAAACCTCAATTTCCCATTGAGGCTATCAGCGCATCTATCTCTGCCTGGCTTAATACCCTGCCGCTGTCTCCTCCGCCTGCAGCAGGAGCAGGTGCAGGTGCAGGAGCCGCAGCTACCGGAGCAGCCGCAGGCATCACCGGTATCACCGGAGAATGTGCCTTTGCCTGTGATGAATTTCCCATAATACTGGCAAATAATGCCTGTTGTTCGGGACTGAGCCCGCTAAGATTATCCATAGACCAACCACTTTATATACTCTGAAATAATTATCTGTTTTATAGTAAGCAAAATTATAAATTTCGCTTACTATAATGCTCCGCAAGGATGCACACGGATTTTGTAAGGAAATATGCCGCTTTAAGCGGCCAAAATCCGGCGCAGCAAACGCCAAAACGAAAAGACTTTTGTCGTTTGCTATAAGAAAACCGTATAACAGTAAACGACAAAAAACTTTGCCGTTTGCTATATAATGACATTTTTCACTATGTTTGTCAAATATGGTACCATTGTAACATATTTTGTACGGGGCACTGGACATTTTACCTATTTTTTCAATTTTTTAAACCGGAATGCTTCGGGCAGCAGATCCCGGAGGGTGCGTACCACGGTCTCACCCGCATTGTTTGCGGTGATTATCCAGAAATCATCGGGTCTGCAGAACTCTGACATAACCTGACGGCATACACCGCAGGGAAAACAGTAGTCACCCACTTCCCGGTTCCTGCCTCCTACGATGGCTATGGCCCTGAATTTCCTTTCCCCGTCTGCGAGAGCGGTAAAAAACGCAGTCCTCTCAGCGCAGTTTGAGGGGGAATAAGCAGAATTCTCTATATTGCAGCCCCCGTACACCTTTCCGTCCTCAGTAAGAAGCGCAGCCCCCACTGCAAACCCGGAATAGGGACAATAGGATCTCTCCTGCATGTCATGGGCCGTATCCAGGAGGGAGCATATTTCTTCCCAGGCCGGTTCAGTCATTATCTTTCTTCTTCTTTTCCGTTCTTAAGAACTTATCGGTCTTCAGGGTAAGATTGATCTCACTGTCCATGTATTTATTGGCATCAGAAGCGTTTGACACGGGCTTCATGCTGGCATAGCAGGAATATACCACTATTATCGTAATAATTATAGCAAATATAACACTCATATAGTTTATCTCCTTGTTCTAATCTCGGGAGAGCCACGCCATTTAAAGTTCGCTTCCCCTCGCCGGGGCGGCATCACACATCAAAGATGTGTGATAAAGCGAAAACGTGGCCTACGTACTGTAAAGTTTTCACAGAAAACTTTACAGCACCAGTTATCCCACGAAAGATGCGATGATCATGCCTATTATCAGGCTGACAACAAAGGTGCCGATTGCAACCAGGGAAAGCTTACCGCCGCTTACCGGAAGATCCCCGGTGAATTTACCGGTCTGTCCGTTCATGGCAAAGGTCCATTTCTTTCCGTTCCAGTTTGTGGTGAGCATCCATACCGGAAGCAGTGCGTAATGAGTCTCATTGATATGGATGTCAACATTCTCGTTTTTAACATTGTAACCGTTATGGTCTATGGTATTGTGGAGCTTCTCCTTTACGCTCTCTGCAATCCTCTTTTCGGCCCTTTTCTTGTCATCCTCCTCATTTACATCGAATTTCTCGGCCAGGAAACCCGGCAGATATGCAGTGGTGAACTCCTCCAGGGCTTCAAAATTATAGGGCTCAATGGAATCCATAAGGTCATCCGCCATCCTTACGGAGGCATCGGCGGGAACATGCTTGAATCCGATCTTTCCTGCACGCTCTGAATCGTAATAATCCCTGATCTCATAATTTCCTTCGGTCTTACTGTCATAGGCCTCATATTTGCCTGAAGCATCCGCAGTACCGGAAAATAGCCAGAAAGGAACATATACACCCTGTATCTCTTCTATCTTGCTTGAAACCGTAAAGTCCTTAGGCAGAAGGAAACGCTTATCGTAATAGCCCTTGTATTTTTCAATGGCCTGCTTTTTATCAAAGGCAAAGGGAACGACGAAATCAGGTCTGAGCGCTCCTGAAAACTGTGTAGGCGCTATGGTCTGGTTTCCGCAATAGGGACATCTTATAACTGCGGTATTCTGGTCAGCGATTAAGTCAGCCCCGCAGGATGAGCAGTTATAGCCCCTCATGGTCTCTTCTTCCTCGCCCCATTCCTTTCCGGCTTCCTTATCGACTAACTTCTGTTCCTTAGCTGCAAAGTGTTTTTCCACCTCTTCCTTTGTGAAAAGGGAGTCGCAGTATTCACATTGCATTTTTCCCTCTTTGGGGTTAAACACCATGGACCCGCCGCATTCCGGACAGGTATAGGCAAGTACTGAATGATCCGCCATCTTTGATAAAGCTCCTTCCTGTAAAATAAATATTCTTCCGCGTTTAGTCGGGTTCTGAACCCATTATCTAAAGATTATAACATATATTTCATTTGACTAAAATCCCGAAATGTACTATTATACCTAAAGACATAAAATTTCATATCCATTTATCTGCAGGGTTAGTACATTGGTAGTATATCAGCTTCCCAAGCTGAGGAGGCGGGTTCGATTCCCGTACCCTGCTTTTTGTGCGATAAGCCGGCAAGTGGCCGCCGTGCTTGCACGAGCGGACATTTGGCGGCCAACGGTCAATCGAGTATGATGCTCTTTCATACTCGATTGGCGATAAGCCGACAAGCGGCCGCCGTGCTTGCACGAGCGGACATTTGGCGGCCAGGCACAGAGGCACTTATTTAAGTGCCTCCGCCAGATCTTCTATGGCCTTTCTGCTGGCATCATTAAGAGCAGATCTGATGGTCACCACCGGCTCCGCAAAGGTGATGTCCTTACTCTTCTCAAACATTCCCTTAATAACTTTGGCCGCCATGGGTGCCCAGGTTCCGTTCTCGATAATGCCTATCTTCCTCTTCTGGTAATTTCTCTCAAGGAGTCCGTCTATAAAGGTCTTCATGAAGGGGAAAACATCTCCGTTATATGTGGGTGTTGCAAGAACCAGCCTGTCATATCTGAAGGCATCCTCCACACATTCCGCCATGTCATCCCTTGCAAGATCCGCTATGGAAACCTTGGGGGCACCTTTTTCTTCCAGCTCAAATTTCAGAAGCTCAGCTGCTTCCCTGGTATTCCCGTATACCGAAGCATAGGCGATGAATATGCCCTCATTTTCCGGAGTATATGAGGACCACTTGTCATAGAGATCCAGATAGTATTTCAGGTTTTCCGTAAGAATGGGGCCATGGAGAGGACAGATAACATCGATCTTCAGTCCGGCCGCGGCTTTCAGCAGATTCTGAGCCTGAACCCCGTATTTTCCCACTATTCCGAAATAATACCTTCTCGCTTCACAGGCCCAGTCCTCCTCCACATCAAGAGCGCCGAACTTACCAAAGGCATCCGCTGAAAACAGCACGTTTTCGGGGGTCATATATTCCACCATTACCTCAGGCCAGTGAACCATGGGGGCAAACACAAAGGTGAGGGTATTTTTTCCGATCTTCAAAGTGTCCCCGTTCTTTACCACAAGTTTTTTCATGTCAGCGGGAAGGCTGAAAAACTGTCCCATCATATTGAAGGTCTGGGCATTTCCCACAACTGTCACATCGGGATATTTATCAACAAAATTCTTTATATTTGCAGAGTGGTCAGGCTCCATATGGGAAACCACCAGATAATCCGGATCCTTTCCTCCCGTGACCTCTTCAATGTTTTTAAGCCACTCGTCCTTAAAGTTGATATCCACGGTGTCCATTACCACGGTCTTTTCATCCATGATCACATATGAATTGTAGGCCATGCCGTTGGGAACATCATACTGTCCCTCAAACAGATCCACCTCGTGATCATTTACCCCCACATACTTAACAGAATCAGAAATCTTCATAATGCTTACTTCCTTTCTTTTTTATTAAAGCGTAATGTTACGCTTGATTTTTAAATGCCTATATAGTAAACTAATTGAGTTCACGCCGCTATAGCTCAGTTGGTAGAGCAACGCATTCGTAATGCGTAGGTCGACAGTTCGAGTCTGTCTAGCGGCTTATTAGCAAGAATGGCTCCGCCATTCTTGCTTCGACGAAAAATCAGCGAAGCGGTTTTTCGTCGATTTTTTTAGGGTTTCGATTAAAAATACCGCAGGTGTTTTTAATCGATCTATCAGCGAAGCGGTTTTTCGTCGATTTTTTTCGGGTTATTATACCACAACCACCACACACTCATACCGTGCCCCGTTCAGGAAAGCGGTGACAGTTGCGCTCCCTTTCGATACCCCGGTGACCTCGCCGGAAGAAACCTGAACAGCTGCCACAGTCTCATCCGATGACCGGAATTCCGCCTTTTCCCTGGTTCCCTTAAGCTTAAGCTTCACACTTTCCCCCGTCTTCAGATAAACCTTTGTTTTATTCAAATAAGGGATTTCCGCCTTCAGCTTAAAGGTGATCTTCGCTGCGCTGTTTCCGCTGCCGTAGAGAGCCGTGATCTTTGCGTTTCCCCTTCCCTTTACAGTGATCCTTCCGGTGGAGGGCTCAATGAGTGCCACATCGCTGTCTGAGCTTAAAAAGGAATCCGGAGCGTATTCTGTGCCTCTTAAATAAGAGCCCGCAAATATCACTTCATCCCCCGAAACACTCTTTATCTTCTTTTCGCTGAAATACGCTTTTTCAACGGTAACAGAACAGGAAACTGTCTTTCCGCTTTCCGTATAAGCGCTTACAGTGACTGTTCCCTCCTTTTTGCCCTTAAGCATCCCCTTCTTGTTTATGGATGCTATGTCCTTTGAAGAGGATTCGTATTTTTTTATCTTTTCCCCTCCGGACATCCGGCTCATAGCCAGTGACAGATCTGCCTTTTCACCTGATATTACCACCAGGTTATCACTGTTACCGTTGAAGTCCGGCCTTTTTTTCATAACAGTATAGATATAAGGTATCCCATACAGCCTGCAATACTCTTCAAAACGGGAGCCCTGATCACAGACCACAGTCAGGGTACCAAGCTGCAACGAGATATTAAAAGCAGAGGCATCAAATGGATCAAGAGCAGTATTTCCCCTGAAATCCAGTAGTGATATGGCGTTTGCGGTGCAGGCAAAGGCTGCAAGCTTTTTATTCTTTGAAATATCAAGCTCCGTAAGGGTGTTTCCCATCACATTTAAGAGCGTAAGTTCGCTAAGGGCAGACACATTCAGAGAAGAAAGCTTATTATAAGCACAGCTTAATCCATTGAGGGCCGTGTTTGCCGAAAGATCCAGAGCCGAAAGCTCATTATGGGAAACAGACAGCTGCTTAAGGGAAGTAAAATATTCAATACCCTTTATGCTCTTTATGGACAGATGATCCGGTGAAAGAGCCGTAACCGCACCTATTCCGGATCTGGCATAGTACCACGCCCCGTTAAAGGACACCATGGGATTGGTGCCATAGGCCGCTTCCACCCCCGCACCGTATTTTTTCAGTACTGAGGTCATATAGATCCTGAATTTCTCATCCGGGAAGTTATCTTCATTTATGGCTAAAAACTCACCGTAACCGGGAATTTCCGTAAACCCGGAGAGTCCCGAAATCACAGGTGTCTCCCCGTTTTCACGGACTTCCCCTGCACCTGCGGTCAAAAACATAGAAAAAGACAGGATAATGACGAGCACCAATGCCGTCATATATTTAAATTTCGATATAATGCGGTACATTCCATAATACTCCTGTGTTTATATTGAACGAAATAATATTTAAACAGCCTGAAAACTGCTGCAAAAAGACAGGCAAAGGTGTGCAGGCTGTTTGCCGGTGATACCGTCAGGTATTCTCACTATTACCGGTATATAGTATTTCAATGGCATCGATTATCTTTATGACCTCTTCCTCTTCCAGCCTGTCAGCGGCGGATGAGAGTTCCTTTAACTCATTTTCCAGTTCACGGGTCAGCTTATACTCCTTTAAGAGCCTGATGCTGTCATTTATGGAATCAAAGTCAAAGAGGGAGACGGCATCTTTCACACTTTCCGTAAATTCCTTAAGCTTTTCCCTGCTTATCGCTTCCTTAAAAAAGTTGTCCTCGGCACTTTCCTCTTTAGACATATTCTTAAGATAATCATTGATTATAAACTTAAGTGATTCCCTTATTCTCAGGTAATCGTCTATAAGAAAATCGGTATGGGCGGCTATCTCCTCCCTGTCCTGCTCATTGCCGCAGCGTTCCAGATATTCGGCCTTTCTGGACAGGTCGACGGCACCTATTATCCTGGCGGAGCTCTTCAGGGCATGGACCTTTATGGTATAGTTTTCGATATCGTCATTTGCCAGGGCTCTCCGTATTTCCGCAATATTGTCATCCACAGCGTTATAGAAGGTGATGGCAGTATCCTTAAGAAGCGCGTCATCTCCGCAGCCGGCAATCGCCACGTTATAGTTCAGGCCCTCTGCCTTCTTATAGCTCTCAACAAAGGCTTCGTCCGTATTGTTTGCCTCTTCGCTCTCTTCATGGACACTATCCGGGTCGATAAGCTCTATCTTATCAGGGGGCAGATATTTGACTATCATCTGTTCCAGCTCGGAGGGAGAAACAGGCTTGGAGATATAATCCGTAAAGCCGTAGGAACGGTATTGCTCCCTGGAGCCGGATCCTGCATTTGCGGTAAAGGCAATGCAGGGAACACCCATATTCAGGTTGCCTTCCAGACTTTCCAGGGCCTTAAGGGTCTCAACACCGTCCATCACAGGCATACGGTGGTCTATAAACATGATGTCATAGCGCTGTTTCTTTGCCAGCTTCAGGGTGTCATGGCCGCTGACCGCGGTATCTATCATAATCCTGGTCTTCTTTAAGAGCCCCTTCACCACATTCAGGTTCATCACGGTATCATCCACCACCAGAATTCTGGCATCCGGTGCCCTGAAGAGTTCGGTATACTTATTCCTGGTAAGGACTGACTTTCTGTATGCCTCGGCAAAGTCGCCCATTTCCTTCCAATCGCATACTTCCTGTTTCAGATCAAAGTAGAAGGTGGAACCCTTTCCGTACTCGCTCTCCAGCTTCAGCTCGGAATCCATAATAGTCAGGAGTTTACGTACAATGCTGAGTCCCAGGCCGGTTCCCTCAATATTCCTGTTACGCTGTTCATCCACTCTTTCAAAGGGTGAGAAGAGCCTCTGCTGATCCTCTTTGCGGATACCGATACCTGTATCTGTGACCTTTACCTTCAGCATGATCTCCTTATCAGACACCTTTTCATAGGTCATGTCAAAGGTAACGCTTCCCTTTTCCGTGTACTTGACGGCATTTGTAAGTATATTGATAACGCACTGCTTTACCCTGTCCTCATCACCGTAAAGCACTGTGGGCAGGGAAGGATCCGCATTGACATTCAGTTCCAGTCCCTTATTATGGGCGCGTACCGCAATCATGCTGACCAGATCGGAGATCATGAAACTGGTCTTGTACTCAGCGGGGAGTATCTCCATCTTGCCCGCTTCAATCTTTGAGAAGTCCAGAATGTCATTTACAAGATTAAGCAGTGATTTTCCTGCGTTATTGATGCTGTTGGCGTATTCAAGGATGTGGTCATTATCACTTTCCCTGATGATCATCTCATCCATGCCGAGAACTGCATTTATCGGGGTCCTGATCTCATGGGACATGCTGGCAAGGAAATCACTCTTGGCCTTATTTGCTTCTTCTGCCTGCATTTTGGCCTTTCTCAGCTCATCGCTCTCTCCGGCCTTTTCCGCGGCTATCATGAGATAGAGGGTTCCCACGGCGTAGAGAACCAGAAGGAAAGCAAACACAAAGATAACTATGGATATGGCATCCACAAGTCCGGTGGTCATTATATCCGAACTCATGTATCCCCTCATTCTGAAAGAGGTATTGGGAATATCAGAGACAAAAAAGATGAAATCCTCGCCGTTCATCTCCCTGAACTCGGCATATGAGGTCTTCAGCTCCATCTTTTTACTGAGATCGGAAAAAACAGAATCCAGCTCTTCATTCTCAAAGTCCTTTAATTCCTCGTCGGTCACGTTGTCAAAGGGCATTACTATGGTGCCGTCCATGGTGGTTATTATGATCTTCCGGCTGTCCGAGGAGTTTATGGACATCCTGTCTTTCAGGGCATATCTGTCCAGAAGCTCATATATAACATATTTAACATTGGAATTATTGTATACGGGACAGGTGAATAAAAGTCCCTTTCCGGGAACATTATCTATGGCGATGTTTCCGCGGAAAGCCTCCTGAATTGCCGGATATTCCGAAACCGGGAGAGGTGCTCCGCTGACAGCCCCTCCGTTTAAGGTCTGAAGACCCATCATGGAATGCTCGTCAGAATAGCTTACCGCATCCAGAACACGTTTGCTGGCACTTCCGTATCTTTCAACAAGTCTGGAGATATAGGTGAGCTTGTCTGTTTCCCGGAACATTTCGTTTGAGGCTGTCTCCGCCGTATATTCCGCCTGGGTCGCCACCTGGGCACAGATATAGTCATAGACCATGCTTAAAAGCCGGTTGTTCAGCAACATACCGGATATGGCAAACACTATAAGGAACAGTACCCAGACTATGGCGATCCTTACTTTTTCACTAAGCCGGTCCATCTAATATCTGTACTCCTCTTACATACCAGTCCATTTCATTGATAAGGGCATCATCCGGTATTATTTCATCAAACATGCATCTTGTTTTTCCGTCAAGATCTACTATCACGTTGGAAAAAACATCCCTTCCCTTCAGGATGGCATTTTTTTCCCTCTCAACCCTGAGCACGGTATCATCCGGTATCTCTTCCGAAAGAGCCTTTATATTGACGCAGTCCTTATCAATACCGTACCAGTAGCGGCTTTCCTTTGTCATGGTACCTTTAAGGAAATCCCTTAAAACCCCGGTATAGACAGTGCTCCAGTTTGTACTTACCCGGCAGAGCTCATGGGGATCGCTGCTGGGGTGATGATAGCTTATATAAAAAATATCGTGATACTTTGCTACTGCAAGAAGGCTGTTGGAAGTCAGGTTTTCTGTAATGATATCTGCACCGAAATCACTTACAAGACTTTCAGCGCATCTCTTTTCAAAGTTCCGGTTTGAGTAGATCCCAGTGTATATCACCTTGACGACCGCTTCGGGATTTGTCTTACGGACCCCAATGGTAAAGGCATTTATCCCCCGGATATTCTCCGCATTCGGTACGGAAGAAACAAAACCCAGTATGCCGGTCTTCGTCATACTTCCGGCCACTATCCCGGACAGATATCTGGCCTGATAGAGCCTGACGGAGTAGTTTATACACTTCTCTTCATTATCCTCCGGGGAATTGCATAAGTAGACCATGCGGGGAAATTCATCCATATGATCCCGGAACATATCCACAAAATCAGGGCTGGTAAAAACTATGGCCCTGCATCCCTGTTCCGCCATGGATTTAACCGCTTCGTATAGCTTATCAGCAGAGCCGTTGATCTTTTCTTCCATGATGATATCAAATTTAAGCTCAACCGCAGCGTTCTTTATACCGGTGAGATTGGCCTCATTCCAGCCGTCATCATTACTGTAGCCGTCCAGAATAAATCCTATCTTCGCAGGTCCTTCACCCTGCACCTTTCCAAAGGTGGTTATGGTGTTATACAGGAACATGGTAATAAGAATGAAGACCAGTATGAAAAAAAGATTGATGGATAGGCTGTTCTTTTTATTCATATTTTACCACTCCGGGTACAAACCAGTCGATCTTGCTGAAAAGAACTCTGTCGGGAATGGATTCCTGCACCCTCGCCCTGAGTTTTCCTTTGTTGTCGTATATAGGGCCGTAAAACACATCATATTCCCTGTTGATAAGCTTCTCCCGCTCATTCATAACCGTTTCAGAGATACCCGGCTTTACATTATCAGTAAGCGGCGCAATATCCACTGTCATGTCATTAATACCCATTCTTACGGCCTGACCGTGGAACATCCCGTTTATACAGTTATTTATCTGTGTTTTATAAAAATTATCAAAATTCCATACTACAGCGGTAAGATATGTTTCGGGATAAGCTTTCGACTGGTCAGTATGGCATCCTATTATCCAGACCCCTTTTTTATCCGCCGCCTTAAGTGAATGATTTGAATAGGTGTTATCCATCAGTACATCCACACCCACTTCATCGATAAGCCGTGAAACAGTGGTCACACCGTTTGAGGAATCCGGATATCCGACATAGACCATGGCCTCCGGGTTTACCTTCTTTACCCCCAGGGTAAAGGCGTTGATATCACTGATAAGCTCGTAATCACGGGCAGGAGTGATATAACCTATACGGTTATTATCAGTCTGAAGTCCGGCCACTATCCCGGTTAAATAATTAGGCTGATACATCCTGGCGGAAAATGAAACATAATTATTTCCGCCCTCTACTCCGAAAGCATTAAGGAAATACACCTCGGGGTGCTCAAAGGCCGCTCTTCTTGAAAACCGGTTATAATCTCCGGAATCCAGGATTATCAGGCTGCATCTGTCTTTAATAAGCTCTTCGATCTTTTCTTTGCATCTTTCATCATAAGGCACATTTTCAAAGAACTCCAGCACTATGTCCTTCTCCTTTGCCACCTTCAGCACCGAAGAAAAATGAGCCCTTGAAAGTCCGTCGTCCTCATGATTGCCACAGAGTATCATGCCGATCTTAAACTCTTTGGCGAATAAAGATACGCTAACATGACGAAATCTTGAAATATAGATGATTCCCACGAAAAAGATTATGAAAATACCAAATATTACTATAGCGGCTTTCTTCATGGACAACCGACCCGTTCTCTGTTTATAATATTTCCTATGATATTACACAAAAAGACATCATCATTATACCTTATTTTACGGTCAATGTCATTATTCATTGCATCCTTTTTGCTGTCCTTTTCGCTGGCCTTTTCGCTGGCCTTTTCGCTGGCCTTTTTGCTGACAGCATGCACCAGGGAAGGGAATAAACAGGCAGTGACTGAAGGAATTCCTGCACAGGACACTTCACAGACCGGTGATATTACCGAAACCGGCATCAATGAAGGAATCCCTGCACAGGACTCTCCTTTTACACTCACTTCCTACGATGCCGGAAAGGGGGATGCTTTCCTTATCCACTCAGCCGGTTTCAATATTATGATAGACTGTGGCTGTAAAGAGGACGCAGATGAGATCCTGACGGATTTTGAAAATCGGGACATAGACAGCCTTGATTTACTGATAATCTCTCACTTTGACAAGGATCATGTAGGAGGCGCCTCTAAGATAATAAAAAACATAAAAGTCGGACGTATAATAACCACCTACAGGACAAATGATGACAAGAGAACCCGGAAATTCTTTAATGCCATGATTAAAAAAGGTCTTCAGAATGAGGTTCCGTTATCCGATATACTTATAGATGAAAAAGGCATTAAAGTCCTTATTTCCCCGCCTTTAAAGGAAGCTTATCCCGAAGGATATGACAACAATTCCTCGCTTCTCGTAAAGGTATATAACAGCTTCGGTTCCATTCTCTTTACCGGGGACGCCCTGCAATACCGTATGGAGGAAATCCTTAAGCGGGATGACCTTAAATGTGATTTGCTGAAGATCCCCCATCACGGGAGGAATGTCTGGAAACCTGAGAAGCTTTTGGAGCTCACATCTCCAACGACCGCTATCATAACCGCTGATTCGGAGCTGTCCGTAGACAGCGGATTACTTAAACTTCTTGATGAAAAAGGGATCCGGCTCATGGCGGTCTGGGAACAGGGTCGTTTTGATATGGAATTTGGTAAAGAAAAATGATAAGACCTAAGCTTTTTACTCTTATATTTATAACAGTCCTGCTTCTCTTTCCGGTATTCTCTTATGCCGAAATAGACGGGCCTCCTGTCACAAAGCTCGATAATCATTCCATGCGTCCGAACAACAGGGTAATGGGAATACATATTGGTGAAACCGTTGAAGAGATTGCATCCGACACCTTCAGGAACCAGATAAACCTAAAGTATATAGAGGTCTCTGAGGACAATCCCTATTTTACTTCCTTCAGCTATTGTCTCTACGACAAGGAGATGACCACCCTTATCTGCTTTCCCCAGGCTCTTGACAAAGCCGAAATCCCGGAGAGCGTCACAAAAATAAACCAATACGCTCTTTACGGAGTAAGGCCTGAGATCAGTGAACAGGTAAAGGAGATAATAAAGAATAATGCCGTAAAACAGGGCAGCGAATACGAGTATCTCAGGTATTACACCTTCCCCTATAACCAGAAATGGCCTTATACCTGCGAATATCCTCTTACGAACTGACGATTCAGAACCCCCACACCGCACCTTCTTATATCACAGGGGGTTCTGAACAGTTAAATATTTTTTTTCAAACTCCTCAACCGGGAGGGGTTTGGAGAAATAATAGCCCTGGAAGATATCGCAGCCCATTTCCGACAGGAATTCCATCTGTTCGCTGCTCTCCACGCCCTCTGCTATGACTGTCATGCCAAGCCTTTTAGCCATGGAGATCACGGAGTTTAAGATCACCTTGGATCTTACCTCATCCTCGGGCTTTTTTAAGAAACCCATATCGATCTTCAATACATCGATCTTTATGTCTTTAAGCATATTCAGGGAAGAATAGCCGCTGCCGAAGTCGTCCATCTCCACCTCAAATCCCATCTCCTTAAGGTTGTCAACCAGCTTGGAACCATCTGTACGATCCAGCATTACTGCCGTTTCCGTGATTTCCAGCTTCAGCCTCTCAGGATCCATATTGTACTTTACCCTGAGGATCCTTAAATTCTCTTCTATGTCGATGTAATAAAAGTCCCTGGGAGAGATGTTTACGGATATGGATATGTCTTCAAAGGGCGTATTCTGCCAGGCATTCAGCTTCTTTGCAGCCTCTTCCCAGATCACCTCATCCAGCCTGTAGATCTGGTTTGTCTTTTCCAGTACCGGTATAAACTCTCCGGGAGATACCACTTTTCCGTCGGATTCCCATCTGGCCAGGGCTTCCGCCCCTAAAAGAGCACCGTTCCTGTCCACCTGCGGCTGCAGATACATTTTGAATTCATTATTCTGAAGTGCCTTATCGAAGCGCATCAGCACATCATTTTCGATTAAAGTATCCTTCATCATTTCATCCGTATAGTACGCCAGCTCGAATTCCTGATCGTCCTTTATGGATTTTAGAGCCATGGAGGTCTTATCCAGCATAATGGCGGGGTTTATTTCCGGCTCGGTTATCTCATATACTCCTATGTGGATTATCATCCGGTAGCCGTCACCGATGGCATTTTTGGAAAAGTCAATGATCACATTCTTAAACCGCTCTTCATCATAACTGTCCCTATCCATGAGCAGTGCAAAGTGATCCCCGTGTATCCTGGCACATACCGTACCATTTTCACCAAATTCCGTCTCCAGAAGCCGGGCCTCCTGTATAAGGATATCATTGCCCTTCCCGGTACCGTAGAGCTGGTTTATTATCTTGAAATTCCGGATATCCGTACTGATCATCATGTGTCCGGACACATCATGCTCCTTAAGGTGGAATGAAACAGTCTTGTAAAAGCCGTCCCTGTTTAAGAGCCCCGTCATAACATCATGATCCAGCCAGTAAGTACCACCGGTTTCCACGCTCTTCTGTGCGGCCTTGTCCCGGTACATTTCGGAATCTGCTATCTGGATAATGGAATCATAATCTGCGCCGTCTTCCGGATACCTGGCAAATCCGCAGCTAATTGACACACTTATGGAATTTCCGTTTACGTTGATTCGCCTGTTCATGACCTCCTTCATACGGCGGATAATGCCCTCGTAAAAGCTCCTGTCATGGGCGCCGTGAATCAGGACAGAAAATTCGTCGCCGCCTATCCTGAAGACGTAATCATCCTGTCTTATGGTATTTGCAAGACGCTCTGCCGTGATATGAAGAACCTCGTCCCCTGTACGGTGTCCGTAGGTATCATTAATATGTTTGAAATCATTTACATCCATATAAATGATACCGAATACCTCTTTGCTTTCCTTCAGTTCTTCAAGGGAATCAGTATAAGCCCTTGAATTTCTGACCTTTGTAAGGGGATCCGAAAATGATAGTCCCTTAAGCTCCCTTTCCCTGCTCTTTAAGGATATGAAGAGGTAAAAAACAAAGGAAATGAGCAGTGCAAGGGCAAAGACAATACACAGACAGGTTGTTCTTTCCGCCGCTGTGGTCCAGCCCCCGTTCATCTCTATCAGCATGCTCCATACTTCCCCGTTGGGAAGAACGGCATCCACCCTAATGGGCTCCATAAAGTATTTCTCTCCGAAGGATGAAAGGGTTTCCGTTTTATCCGTGGCGGGATTTGTCCTGTAAAGCATGTAGTTAAAGCCCAGGTTTTTAAGATCTGAAATATCTGATTTGTATAAAAGGTTATCCAGATCCACTATGGCAACGGCATGTCCGGCCGGTATACCTTTATTCATGTCCGGCACCGTATTTTCCTGAAATGGCTGGATTATGGCAAGGACCTGCTCTCCGCTTAAAAGATCAAAGGAATCGGACAGGGTCTTTATATTGTTTTTTCTGGCGTAGTCAGCGCAGTCGTAAAGCGCGCCTCCCTCATGTATAAGATCCTTTACAAAGACGGAATTGACCTCTGAGGGATAGAGATACTCAAGCTCTCCTCTGTTATATACCATAACCATGCTGATAACACCGCCGGTATTCTCGATAAACTTTCCGGAAGCCGCATCCAGCTCGTTTTTATCCTTTATTCCGTATTCCGAGCAGATCACTTCCAGCATGTCGGTACAGTACAGTCCCGGATCCATATAGCGCACAAGGCTTGCCTCAACACCTTCGGCATCGTTTCTCGCCTGATTGATACGCAGATCCCTGTAATAACCGTTGAGTAAGAACAATGCACTAATAAAAGCGGAGAGGCATAAAATGAAAATGCCTCCCGCCTTTATCAGATTTGTTTTTCTGTTTTTGTCAAGATCCGTATGCATCTAAACAAAACCAATCTGTAACGGATAATATACCGCCACAATTTAATACAGTCACCCGTATTCACCGCAGGCAACAGCTATACTATTAGTTTTTGAAGAACGCCATCTCATCATTAAGCTGTGCAGCAATATCCTTTAAGTCCGCAGCGCTGTTAGCCAGGGTTGTAACAGTAGCTGAAAGCTCTTCCATAGATGCCCCGGTCTCTTCACTGGACGCCGCATTCTCTTCTGATATGGCTGAAAGTGCGCTCATTGCGTCTACAACAGTATTCTTGGAGCTGTCACATGTCTCTGCTCCCTCGGAAATGAGTCTGACGCCGCCAACCGTATCATTAATGTCGGTGATCATTCCGCTTATGGACTCAATTGTCTCTCCGAGAGCCGACTGCTGCTCCATATTACCCTGTTTAACTTCATCGGCAACACCCACTGCCGCATTTGACTGCTGAAGGAGAACATCCATTTCCTTACGGATATCCTCAGCCATGACTCTGGAATCGTCAGCAAGCTTTCCGATCTCTTCCGCAACAACAGCGAAACCTCTTCCTGCTTCTCCGGCTCTGGCCGCTTCAATGGAAGCATTGAGTGAAAGAAGGTTGGTCTGGCTGGCTATGGAGGATATTCCCTCAACCTTTTCATTGATATTTGATACCGCATTCTGGGTAGCCTGGATGGCGGTGGTTATATTGTCTATTTTTGCCGTCATCTCCGACGATGAGGTCTGCAATGCCTCTAAGGACCTGTTGGATATCTCGGAGGCCTCCTTCATCTTTCCTGCAAGGGTTTCCAGATTTCCCGAGGATCCCTTCACATCCTGTACGGCATCACCGATCCTGCCCACGTTTTCGGAGGCGGACTGGATCTCATCGGCCTGCTGGGTGGCTCCGCTTGCTATCTGCTGAACCGCATTGGATACATCCTCTGTGGTAAGAGATATCTGGTTAGCCATGTCCGCAAGCTCTTCCGAAGAGTGTCCCACGTCATTGGCAGATGCCTTGATATGGGAGACGATCTCGGAAAGCTTGTCAATAACCACATTTGTGGCATTGGATATCTCCCCGAATTCGTCTTTACGTTTGTCGTATTTCTTTACCCTGGTAAACCGGCCCTCCGCCAGATCATCCAGGGATAAGCTGATAGCCTTTATAGGGCTGGTAAAGCTGCCTGCCATTATGAAAGATACCACTATGGCGATTATCAGCATAATGATACCTATGATAATGGTGATCATTGCCGAACGGTTGGCGGATGCCAGTACATCCTTTGAATTGCTGGCACAGACAACCGCGAAATGAGTCTTGGGCTCTATTACATAGGCTATATAGGCTGAATATCCCTTGCCTGTATTTGCAGTATAGAAACCTTCCTCTTTGCCGGAGGTCATGAATTCACTTGTGGCCCTGGACTCCTCTTCGTGGGCTCCCGCACCGTATTCATACTGGGCATGTGCCAGAAGATCGCCGTTCCTGTCAGCCACGAAGGCATCAGTGGACTCACTTGCAAGAAAAGCGTGAAGATCGGAGAGCTGATAATTTCTCTGAACTATACCAATGGTCTCCGTTGTGGAGCCCTCTGCAAAAACCGGAACAGCGATGGTTATCTGCCTTGCCCCGGTGGACTTGCTGACTATAAGGTCTGAAACATACATATTTCCGGCCATGGCCTGCTTAAAGTATTCCCTTTCGGCTACATTTACCAGATCACCCTTTGAACGGATTATCTGCTGGCCATCAGCCCCGGTGATAGCAGTATTGTTGCCGTCAGCCATGAAATTGTCCACTCCCTCAAGCTGTGCCATAATATTCTCAGACGGCACGGTGGCTCCGGAGGGATCATTGATAAATGCAATGGTGCTGGGAGCCTCTGCGAGGGTCTTCATGGCAGCCATATTGGTCTCAATGATCTTTGAAAAATTATCCTCCAGATACCAGGCCTGCCATTCAAGGGAATCCTGTGTATCTGCTATCGATTTGTTCTTTGAAGCTGTATAACTTACTATACTGGAAATAATAAGCGGTATGGCCGTAACAAGCAGCATTGTAACGATCAGCTTTGTCTTTATACTGTTTGCAACGCTCACCGAACCGCTTTGACCTCTGTTTGCTTTACTCATTTTTTAACCCCTTTATATTAAGCGTTAACGATCTTTCCGAAATCCTCCTTAAGGGAAGCTCCTCCGATAAGTCCGCCATCGATATTGGGCTTGCTGAGTAATTCCGCAGCATTTCCTGCATTCATGGATCCGCCGTACTGGATCCTTACTTCTTCTGCAGTATCTGCGTCGTACATCTCAGCGATCTGCTCACGGATCATGGCGCAGACTTCCTCTGCCTGATCAGCGGTTGCGGTCTCGCCGGTGCCTATAGCCCAGATAGGCTCATAAGCGATAACAAGCTTCTTTACCTCATCGGCGCTTACTCCGTCCAGATCCCACTTGATCTGACGTGCGATCCACTCTTTGTAGGTACCTGCCTTGCGGAGTGCAAGACTCTCGCCACAGCAGAGGATAGGTGAAAGTCCTGATGCAAAAGCCTTCTTTACCTTTGCGTTTATCAGTACATCATTCTCACCGAAAATATCCCTTCTCTCTGAGTGTCCGATTATTACATACTTAACTCCTGCATCCTTAAGCATGGGTGCTGAGATTTCGCCTGTAAAGGCTCCCTTGTCCTCGATATAGAAATTCTCTGCGCCTATCTCAACATTTGTCCCCTTTACAGCCTCAGCCACGGGCACGATGTCGATAGCGGGCACACAGTATACCACATCCACTGCATCATTCTTTACAAGATCCTTAAGTGTGTTACAGAGTTCTACGGCTTCGCTGGGAGTTTTGTTCATCTTCCAGTTGCCTGCAATTATCCTTCTTCTGGCCATTTATTTATCCTCCTTATCCTTTTCATTCTCCCTGTTATTATCCTTATCAAGAAGAATGTCGATCTTTTCCTGGGCTTCCTCAATAGTTTTGCAGCCACTTAAGATCATCTTTATGGATTTTAAAATACTTTGATACAGGTAATCTGTCATAACTGCATTCATATCCTTTTCTCCGTATTTTTTAGAGTCGCGCCATAAAATCCATTTTTCCCCCCCGCCGGGGCGGCATCACACATCAAAGATTTGTGACAGTGCGAAGGCGCGGCTTACGTACTGTAAAGTTTTCGTAGAAAACTTTACAGTACCTTATTAAAGAATTATTTGTCATCTGCAGATATTACGCCCGGAAGCTCCTTGCCCTCAAGGAATTCAAGGGAAGCGCCGCCGCCGGTGGAAATATGTGTCATCTTGTCGCCAAATCCAAGGTTGTTAACTGCTGCTGCGGAATCGCCGCCGCCGATGATGGTTGTGGCATCGGTAGCTGCAAGAGCTTCGGCAACCGCAACTGTACCTGCCGCAAGAACAGGGTTCTCGGAAACGCCCATAGGTCCGTTCCAGACAACGGTCTTGGCGGATTTAACGGCATCAGCGTAGATCTTTCTGGTCTCGGGTCCGATATCCAGTCCTTCCTTGTCATCGGGAATGGAATCCGTATTAACAACCACTGTGCTGATATCAGGATTGTCGATGGGATCAGGGAAACCGTCTGCAGCAACGGTGTCAACGGGAAGAAGGAGCTTCTTGCCAAGCTTCTCTGCCTTGTCGATCATTTCCTTGCAGTAATCCAGCTTGCTGTCGTCAATAAGGGAATTTCCTACCTTACCGCCCTGAGCCTTAACAAAGGTATAAGCCATGCCGCCGCCGATTATCAGTGTGTCGCACTTATTTAAAAGATTGTCTATAACAGCCAGCTTGTCAGCAACCTTAGCTCCGCCGAGAATGGCTACGAAGGGACGTACAGGGTTCTCAACAGCGTTGCCGAGGAACTTGATTTCCTTCTCCATAAGGTAGCCCACTGCATTTGTGCCGCCCTTTTCTGTAATAAACTTTGTAACTACAGCTACGGAAGCGTGTGCCCTGTGGGCTGAACCGAAAGCGTCGCATACATAGTCATCAGCCAGTTCTGAAAGCTCCTTTGCGAAGCTGTCACCGGCCTTTTCGGGCTTTGTCTCTTCGTCCATGCGGAATCTGGTGTTCTGAAGAAGAACAACATCACCTTCAGCCATGGCATTAACTGCATCTGTAGCTGCCTGACCGGTTACATTGTCGTCATCAACGAATTTTACGTCCTTCCCCAGCTTTTCGGAAAGCTTTGCAGCCACGGGAGCAAGGGATTTGCCGGCCTTGTCGTCAGCAGATTTTACCTTTCCGAGATGTGAGCAGAGAATAACCTTAGCTCCGTCACCGATAAGCTTCTTAATGGTGGGAAGAGCAGCATTTATTCTTGTCTCATCGGTGATCTCTCCTCCCTTTAAGGGTACGTTGAAATCGCAGCGAACCAGAACTCTTCTGCCCTTTGCATTGAAATCGTCAACTGTTTTCTTGTTTAAAGCCATTTTTTACCTCCCGATACGTTTTCTATTTTATAAAAATCAGACAGGGAAAATCCCTGAGATAAAAGAGGTCCTGGCCCTATATGGACCGGACCTCTTAAGATTCATTACCGAATTTGGCTCTATCCATTCAGAATCCCCCGGATTCAGAACAGATACGCACATTAGCTCATTAAAGAAGCATCATAGCCTTTCTCAGCCAAGCTCTGCGAAGTACTTGATTGTACGAACCATCTGAGAGGTGTATGAATTCTCGTTGTCATACCATGAAACAACCTCAACCTGGGTCTTGCCGCCTTCAAGAGGGCAAACCATGGTCTGTGTTGCATCAAAGAGTGAACCGTATCTCATGCCGATAACGTCGCTGGATACGATCTGCTCTTCAGTGTAGCCGAAGGACTCGTTTGCAGCTGCCTTCATTGCTGCGTTGATATCGTCCTTGGAAACCTCCTTATTAACAACTGCGAAAAGAAGTGTGGTGGAGCCTGTAGGAGTGGGAACTCTCTGTGCAGCGCCGATGAGCTTTCCGTTCAGCTCGGGGATAACAAGGCCGATAGCCTTTGCAGCACCTGTGCTGTTGGGAACGATGTTGCATGCACCTGCACGTGAACGACGAAGATCGCCCTTCCTCTGAGGTCCGTCAAGGATCATCTGATCGCCTGTGTAAGCGTGGATCGTGCACATGATACCGGAATCGATGGGAGCCAGATCATTGAGGGCCTTTGCCATGGGAGCAAGGCAGTTGGTTGTGCAGGATGCAGCAGAGATGATCTTATCATCCTTTGTAAGTGTTGTATGGTTTACATTGTAAACGATGGTAGGAAGATCGTTTCCTGCAGGAGCTGAAATAACAACCTTCTTTGCGCCGGCGTTGATGTGAGCCTGTGCCTTATCCTTAGATGTGTAGAAGCCTGAGCACTCAAGAACAACGTCTACATTGATGTCGCCCCAGGGACAGTTATTTGCATCGGGCTCTTTGTAAATCTTGATGGTCTGACCCTTAACGGTGATTGTTCCGGCCTCGTCATCAGCGGTAACCTCATCCTCTTTGCCGAAATCAACATAACGGCCCTGTGATGTGTCGTACTTTAAAAGGTGTGCAAGCATCTTGGGAGATGTAAGATCGTTGATAGCAACTACCTCATAACCCTCTGCCTGGAACATCTGCCTGAATGCAAGACGACCGATACGTCCAAATCCATTGATCGCAACTCTTACTGCCATTATAAAATCCTCCTGATCTTAAAATATTATTATTGTGAACGCAGCACTTTACCGCGTTTACCTTCTCCGGAGCATAATAAAACCTCTCCGTTCTTCACACAACCTATATTGTAATAGATTGACAAAGAAAACACAAGTATAAAATATTATGCAAGTTACAATTCATCGGACCGCAAGGCCGCCGAATTATAACGTATGTTCAATCTGACAGCTTTACGATCAGTTTTCCCTCTCTATATTGTACAGATCCCACAGAGGGAAAAACATTCATTCCGGAGATATATTTCCTGTCGTTATCGGTGATATTCCGGCAGGGAGTGTATCTATACCCTAAAACACGCATAAAAGCGATGCTGTGTCCGGTGGTGCCCGTGTCTTCAAATTTATTTCTTGAAAACGCGGATCTCCCGATAAATTCCCCATGCGTAACTGTTCTGTCAAATTCCGCTTCATTAAAACCGTAAATGAGGACGGGAGTATCTTCGGGGAGGCTGTTTTCAAAAATAACCTTTTTTAAACTCCTGTCAATTTCAGAAGAGAGCATTTTGTCATTCTCAAAGACCCTGAGGTCTGACATAAAGAGCATGGAAACCCTCTTTCCCTGCATAAAGGCCGAATAAAAAATTATAAGGGGGACAATGGCCATAAGGACGGCAGATACCCTGCTCCTTTTATCCTGCCATGACCTGTAAAAGAAGTCCGTGGAGAAAATAAAAAGGAACATGGCCACAAGGGGCAGCACAAACTGGACCCTTACCTTTATGTCCCCGGCTCCCACCAGAGGAAAGGCAAGTACGGACAGGGGTATCATAAGAGTGATCAATATATTAATAACAGCCCGGGAAAGTGTCAGGATCCCCACTCTTAATTTCCTTAAAGCATCTGATATACCGGTACAAAGGAACAGGAGCACTGCGGGAATGTAAAGAACGCAGGCAATGTCCTGAAACGCGCCGTGATAGTAGTCCACTGCATCAGAGCCGGTCATGGCATGTGACGCGATCAGCGGATCCACCACAGAGGAAAGAACCCCCACATTGGCAAAAAGCAGCATGTATATGTATCCTGCAAATCTGAAAAAGGGATTCGTACTGCCCTCTCCGATCCTTATATTGGCCGAAACAAAGTCCGTATCCCCGACCCGGAAGATAAGATTTTTAAATATACAGCTTAAGATAAAATACAGCGCAAGTGAGGACAGAACCGCTAACACAAGAGTCTTTAAGTATCTGTGCTTTTCAGCGTCCTTAAGAGAGTAAAGAAAGATAAGGAGCGCTGCCACAGTCATCATTATCACCGCCTGATATACAGAAAGAAGAAATGTATTTAAAACGATAAAGGTAATAATCATGGGTCTGTTATTTTTCCTTGCGCCTGTACATAAGGCCATAACCGTGAGGGGACAAAGGAATACGGCAAACATGACTTCTGCGCTCTGGAGCTGGTAATAAATCTGCTCCTGCCATACACCGCTTGTGATATAAAAAAGAACAGCCGGAAAAAACAGCAGTAGATTTTCAGGATGACCTTTTTCCCCGAAAGAAGAAAACAGACCGCAATACTCAAAGATATAGAAGCACCAGAGAAGGGTGCCGGCAATCAGAAAAAATACTGCTGTAAAGTCCGCCATATGGATATTCAGACCCCGGGGGGAAAAAATATATTTCAGAAGGATAAGGCCGAATCTTCCTATTTCTCTCCAGTTAAACCACGCATAATCCGGATCCCCCATAAACAGGTCCGTATCATAGCCAATGGTATATCCGCTAAGCTTTACTGAATAAGTAAGGACTGCAGCAACGGCGGTGCAGATTACGAGCAGCGGTTTTTTTTTCAGAAATCCGTGTATTCTTAATAGCATTTCAGTATGATCTCCATATGTGGTATAATTGATAACTGCTTAAGAACAGTCACCCGCATCCGCCTCAAGTGACGTCCGAAAACCCCGACATTACAAAGGATGCAGAGAATCGATTTGATACGGATTATTTGCCATGGCTAAAAAACCATCTGAGGAAAGCTTTAACATCATACGCGCGGTCAGCGCTGTCGCCATAGTGCTGTATCACTACAGCTATTCCTTTTATGAATTCGGGATAAGGGAGTCCGGCCCTGAATTTCTGAAATTTGAAAACGGTGACTACGGCGGCATTTTTGTGGCTGTTTTCTTTATGCTCTCCGGAGCCGCCCTCCTCTATAATTATCCGGTGCTTTCCTCTGTAAAAGAGGTCTTGAACTTCTATAAAAAAAGATGGCTTTCCCTCTTTCCTGCCTTTTACATAGCCTGGATAATAATGTATGTCATCAACTCCAAAAGGGTCGGGGGCTGGTTCTGGGGCGGTCCGAGAAAGAATTTCCTCCTGTCCTTTATCGGAATGGACGGGTATTTCCTGCATCTTGGAATGAATTACTACTGTCTGGGGGAATGGTTCTTAGGCGGCATTATCTTCATGTACCTTTTCTATCCCCTGCTTCTCTTTCTCTGGAACAGGGCCAGGATACCCTCCACAATACTGATAACCTTCCTTTTTCTTTTTAATTTCAGAAGGCACTATTTCTCCAGCGCACCAGATACAAATATCTTTATTGTGCTTATAAAATACTATAACAGCCACATAGTGATAAGCGATAATATGTGTCTGTGGACCTGTTTTATGGATTTCTGGCTTGGATTTATACTGGTGACTTATTTCCTGCCGGCAATAAAAAAGAAAAACAGGAAAACCTCAGTTATCACCGCGGTTCTTATAATATTTATGTCCCTGCCCTTTTTACTGGTGCCGCTTCCCTTAAATAAGCTGGAAACCTGCACTGTCCTTGCGGTACTCACATTCCTGTTCCTGATACTGATAACTCCTTTTCTTACCGGGATCAGGGCGGCAGACAGGCTTTTTAATCTTGTAAGCAAATATTCCTATGGCATTTTCCTGGTCCACCACGTCATCCTATACGGGGTGATGTGGCTAGTGAAGGGTTTTGTTTTCAACAGGGTTTCTTCACTTATCTTTTTTATCCCCCTGTTTTCACTGATCACCCTTACGGGAGCTGTTCTTACGGCTCTCTCCAATTTCATTGTCAGACAAGTGAAGCGTTTCAAAGACTCTTTTACTTAAAATTCCAGATTGGCATCAGATACAAGGCGGAGGAGTGAGGCGTAGTGGGCTACGCCGATCGACGACAACGCGGTAGATGATGTCAAGATCATATTTTATATTAAGCGAAATATAAAATTTCGCTTACTATAAAGCCTCCGGCGGATGCGCACGAATTTTGCAAGGAAATATGCCGCTTTCAGCGGCCAAAATTCGGCGCAGTAAACGACAAAACGAAAAGACTTTTGTCGTTTACTATAAGTAAAGATGTCATTGAAACGCTACACCAGGTGCAGAAGCTTTGAAAAACCTGTTACCTTGAAAATATCCATGACCTCTTCATTTGTATTCCTTATGGAAAGGGCATCACCACGGCCATACCTTTTCTGCAGCATAAGAAGCACCCTTAAGCCGGTTGAGGAAATGTAATATAAATCCCCAAGATCAATAATGACTTTATCTTCTCCTTCCGAAAAGGCATTTAAGGTCTCTTCAAATTCATTTACATTGGTGGAGTCAACCTCTCCCGAAACAAAGATCAGCGCTGTATCTCCGTTTTTTTCTTTTCTTATCTCCATCATCTATGCCCTCTAAGTTCCTTTTTCATTGTCAGGATATTCTTTCCATCCCTGTAGTCATAAGTCACAGTATCCATTTTATTTAATACGATATGGATTCCCAGACCCCCTATCTCCCTTTCCTCCAGGGAAGCGTCCAGGTCCGGAGGCGGATTTTTAAGAGGATTGAAAGGTTTTCCCCTGTCGGAAAAGGAAATATCCACCTCAAGGGAATCCCCTTTTACCGGAGGAAAATCTATGCTGACACTGGTTTCCCCGGTATCGGGGGCATACGCATAACAGCTTATGTTCATGAAGATTTCTTCCACACACAGCCTGATAAGGCGTATATCCCTGGGAGTACAGTCATGCTCTGACAATTCCCCGGTGATAAATGTAAACAGCTCACTTAAACTGTATGTTTCCGCATTGATACAAAGCTCTTTCAATACGCTTTCTCCTTTATCTTCCGCATCCGCCGGAGGCTTATACTCAATAACGGTATTTATACTCAGTAACGTAAATAACTGCCAGTATCAAAACAGTTTAACGAGCAAACGCTCATTCCTTATAAAATAAAACGGCAGTTAATTGCATTTGCGAGTATAATTCCGTTATTGAGTATATACATCAGCTCCCGGCCCGTCAGCTCCGTTATACTTAACGCACATCATGGTTATATCATCGAAGGGATCCATTTCGCCGATAAAGCTGTACACACTTTCCTTTACCGTGTTTATGAGCTTCTCCGGGCTGTCCTGGGTGTCAAGGGTGATGAGCTTTGACAGCCTTTCTATGCCGAAACGCTTATTATCTTTGTTTTTCGCATCCAGAACACCGTCAGTATAAATAAATAAACTGTCGCCCTTCTCCATCCTGAAGCTGTAGTCATAGTATTCATTGTCATCCATGGTGGCAAGAGGCGGGAAGTGCTCATAGTTCAGACTTGTAAAGTTTCCGTTATGGAGCAGCAGGGGTGTCTCATGCCCGGCATCAGCACTTACGACCTCACCGGAAGACAGGGTGATGATACCGAACCAGGCGGTGACAAAGAGGTTCTGCTCATTATTCTCACAGAGGAAATCGTTTGTCTTTTTAAGCACCTCAGAGGGTCTTATTCCAGTCATGGCGTAATTCTTTATCATGGTCTTGCTGATAGCCATAAACATTGCCGCAGGCACGCCCTTTCCGGATACATCGGCAATGACTACTCCCAGGTGGTCGTCATCCGTTAAGAAGAAGTCGTAGAAGTCGCCTCCCACTTCCTTTGCCGCAGTCATGGAGGCATATATATCAAATTCTTTCCTGTCGGGAAATGCCGGAAATACCGAAGGCAGCAGATCGCTCTGGATCCTGTAGGCCACGCTCAGCTCCGCTTTGATCCGCTCCTTTTCGGAGGTCATCTGTTTAACGTCTTCGATATACTCTTTAAGCGAGGAGTTCATATCATTGAAGCTGTTGGCCAGATCCCCTATTTCATCATTGGTGGTAACCCTGGCCACATAGTCCAGTTTTCCTCCGCTGATATTCCTGACATCCTCCCTTAAAGCTATTATGGGCTCGGTAATACTGTCGGAAAATCTCCTTATGATAAAGAGGACAATGATAAGGATCAGTGCAAAGACCACCACAAAGGATATTATCGCTGCCCTGATACCTGAATCAATTGAATAAACCGGCTTCATCACAAGGCTCTGGGGCAGATGAAGACAGATGATCCATCCGGTGCTCTCCACCTTTGCCGATGTGTAGTACACATCATTATACAGGAACACATCCCGGTCAGCCTTTAAGAGCCTTTCCGCGGTGGCTTCATCTATGGATTCGTTCTCCATAAGGGGTTTTGCTTCGCCGTCGGGGGACACCACATTTCCGTTATTATCCACAAGAAAAGCATAGGCGCCTTCTCCCAGCTCCAGCTTCACGCTCTCTTCATACAGGCTGGAGATCAGGACATCCACACCGAAAACCCCATGGAAGTTCCCGTCCTTATCGTAATAAGGGGAAGCGGAGGTTATGGTAAGTCCCCGTCCTGTTCCGTCCAGATAAATATCCGTATAAACTGATTCTCCGGATTTTTTGCACTTTTCATACCAGGGAACGGCGAAAAAATCATAGAATATATCCGGAGCGGCGTTTGTTTCAAAACCTGTAAGTATACCGTTTTCGTTGCCCCAGTAAACCGCGGAGATATTCTTTGATTCGTCTTTCATCAAAGGATCCAGAAGCAGCGCCACATTGTCCGCCATTGCGATCTCATGAGCGAACTTATTTTTATCAATATCCTCCGAACGCCGTATACACGTGGGATAACGCCCTGTAAACCCCTCCGGTATCTTATCCCAGGGATCCCAGGGACTGAACCTTTCAGGTTCTCTATATATGGTCGTCAGAAATGCCGCAAAGACCTCGGAATACCCGCGGTATCTCTGCATCTCCGCATCTATCAGGGCTGCTTTGTCATTTACTATATTTACAAGATTGTTGTGGGTTTCGTATGACAGGGCAGCTTCGCTCCGATCCCTGATGGATATCATTATCATGACACCGAGTGCACTTGTTACTATCAGTGCTGTTAATGAAATGAGAAGAACTATCCGCTGAAGCCTGTTTCTTATGGATGACCGCCCGGGATTCATGATTTGTACCTTGCCGCAGGCAAGAGTGCTCATCGGTGACGTGCCTGCGCGGCACCGATGGAAGTCTGAAACATTTTGTTTCAAACTTCACCTCCCTGAAAAACCGTTTTTGATGTCCATAACCCTTCGGTTCGGAACAGATATTGATTTTTTTATTTTATTACCCTTTTTTTATTTAATCAATACATGATTATTATGGAATACTCTTTACTTGACTTGAATGCTAAATTGTCCTCGCGGCAAGTAATTTCCGGATCTTCACGGAACGATTTTACTTGCCTTGAGAACTGAATCGTCCTTGCGGCAAGTAATTTCCGGATCTTCACAGAACGATTTTACTTGCCCTGATCGCCAAATAGTCCTCGCGGCAAGTAATTTCCGG